>SKZX01000124.1 GCA_007127175.1 Desulfobacterales bacterium | reverse complement strand
TGCAACGCTTTATTGTCCATTGTGTCCACCAAGTCCATTAAGTCCACAAAGTCCACAAAGTCCATTAAGTCCAAAAAATGACGTTCAGGCAGCGCCGGGGCTGTTGCCTTGTTTGGACAAGCCCCGGACCTTTCTGCGGCTTTTTTTAAGATGTCCCGGTAGGCTGTGGCTGCGGTTGGTTCCCCCGGTGAAACGTCAGCTGGCTTCTTCGGCCTTGATAGACTGGTAAAGGGCTGCTTTCTCGCCGGTATCCGGAATGAATATGACCGATCGCGTCCCTTTGCCGGGGGCGGTTATGATTTCGATGCGCCCGCCCAGGAGGTCAATGCGCTCCCGGATGCTGTAGATGCCCATGCCGGGTTTTTCCCTGTCCTCCCTGGACGGATCAAACCCCTTTCCCTGATCTTCGACGATCATGTAAACGCCGCCGTCTTTTGAATAAAGGGTGGCACGGGCTTCGGTCACGCCGGCATGCTTGACCACGTTGAAAAGCAGTTCGCGCGCGGTTCTGTACAGGAACCGTTCCAGGGTTTTTGAGCGGGGCCTTTGAAAGCCATCGGTTTCAAGGGTCAACGCCAGCCGGTATTGATCCCGCATCCTTCTTGAAAGCCAGCCCAGCGCTTCCCCAAGGCCGGCATTGGAAAGGATGGCGGGGCTCAGGTCATGGGACAGATCCCGTGTTTTTTTCAGGGATTCCTGAAGCAGCTTCCGGGTTTTCTGGATGAGTATTGTTTTGTGTTCATCGTTGTCCGTGCTGTCGATGATATCCAGGTGAAGCCGGGCGGAAACCAGCATCTGCTGAAGGTCTTCGTGCAGGACATGGGCTATTTTCTCCTGCTCCCGGTCTTCGGCCTGGGAAAGCGCCATTGCCAGGCGCTGGAGTTGGCGGGTTCGTTTTTTCAACTCGGATGTGCGCTCAAGGACGCGGCGTTCCAGTTCTTCGTTGAACTTTCGAAGCCGGCTTTCCGTCTGTTTCCGTTCGGTGATATCGGCGACCATGCCCACGGACCGGATGATTTCACCCGATTCGTCGCGTATATGTTCGCATTTTTCATGCACATAGCGGATTTCCCCGGTATCGCCCCGGATGATCCGGTGTTCGATGTCGTAGTTCTTTCCCCCGGATTCTATGGACGCCCTGTATGCGCGGTCCACGGCCGACCGGTCATCCGGGTGGACCGCAGCCAGAAAAGATGAATAGGTCAGCGGGGATGCGTGTGCATCCACACCGAATATCCGGTAAGCCTGCTCAGACCATCTCAGTACGCCTGTTTCAATTTCATACTCCCAGCTTCCCAGGCGGGCGATTTCCTGGGTTTTGCGCAGCAGTTCCGCGTTGTTCCGCAGCGCGTCTTCCGCCTGTTTGCGCTGGACGATTTTCCACACCGAATCCATGAGCAGGGTCAGGTGCAGCACATCGCTGTAGGTATAATCCGATTCCTTGTTTGCAACACCCACCACGGCAACGATGCGGTTCTCGTTGATCACCGGGATGGTCAGGTATCTCAGGATTTCAGCATGCCCTTCGGGACAGCCCTTTTTCAACGGGTGCGGGGCTTTGAAGTCGTTGACCACGATGGGTTTTTCCTGGCGGACCGCCTCGCCCCACAGGCCGGTTTCAGAGAGGTTGTAGGTGGTTTTGGGCTTTGTGATAGCGCATGCGGCCATGGCCCCCCTGGACCAGTTGTTCAGGATAAAGGCGTTCTGTTTGTCGTCGTAGTGATAGATATAGCCGATTTTGCTGGCGGTCAGGCCTATGGCTTCTTCAAGGGCGAATTCCAGGATCTCATGGACCCGTTCCGCCGGGTGCTGGATAATTTCAATCAGGCCCTGAAGCCGGGCCTCGTTCAGGGAGCACTCCTGTTCAGCGCTCGCAAGGCGCATGATTTCGGTTTCGAGCGCCTTAACCCGCTTTTCCAGTTCTTCGTAGGAGGGTTTTTTCGTCATGTAAATTGTCCTATCCGTTCATACAGCCGTAGAAGGTTGTTTGCACAGATATCCGCTTTGATGTCATCATCTATGTTTAACCGGTCTATTTTTGCGAGCTCGGCCGGTGGGTGGCCGAAGGGAAAGTCTGAACCGAACAGAAGGCGTTCGTGCCCCCGGCAATTTATATAATCGAGAATTTCAGACGATGATGCGAGGGCCGTGTCGGCCCAGACATCAGGGTTGTCCCACAGGCCTGCGGCCGCGATTTGCCGGTAACCGCCGTTAAGCATCCCCATGTGGGGTATAATCACCCGGACGCCCCGGGCAATCTCGTTGACAAAACGGATGGTGTTGCCCAATTCCTCCTCAAGCACCACCGGCAGCTTCCTCTCCCGTATGGCGGCAATGGCGGCTAAGCAGGCGGGGTCATCGTAATGGTATTGCGGCTCATCATCGTGCCGGTGCCACTTGATGCCGTAGTGCCCATCGGTAATCTGTCGGGCGGCGAAGTCGTTCCAGATGAAAAAGTAGGGGAAAACATCGATCGGACAACCCTGGAGGGCAAGCAGGTATTCATTGGCGGCCTGTCGCCTGCTGCGCCATTCCGGGGTATCCGTGAAAAACGGATCGGTCCTGTCGTAGATTTCCATTACCGGGGGGAACATGGCCGCCCCTGTAATAGGACTGTCCTTGATGGCATAAAGGTAGTCGTCAAGCGCCTGGGGCGGGTATGTGTCCTGGATGCCGCAATGGACATGGGAGTCGATGATTTTCATTGTTTCACCCTCCTGCACGTATCCTGCCAGATTATTGCACCAGTTTCAATTGAAAACGGTTCTCATTGTGTTTGATTCAGGTGGAGGGAACACCCGTGATTGATAACCTTAAAAAAAATATCCGGGACTGCTGAATGAAGGCAGATGGCTTTAATAATGATCAATTCCGTGGGGTGGGTGGGTTGGTGCTGCCCCGGCAACTGCAGGAGAACGCTGATATCTCTATGGCTCGCTCCGGTGCGCCCTGTGATAAACGG
>SKZX01000386.1 GCA_007127175.1 Desulfobacterales bacterium | reverse complement strand
CAGAAGCAGGACAATCAGAATGGTTCCTATCACGATGTCAAAAGTGGAAGGAATCCCCTGTCGGTACACCAGGTTCTCATAGTCCCACCAGATATACAGGGCGGCGGTCGTGGCCAGAACGGCGAACAGGATATCGTAGAGCGGGATGTGGTCAAGAATGGATCTTTTAAAAAACCGGGGCGCTGCTTGTTTCAGACGCCTGATCCAGAAAGGGGGTTTGTATTGATTGTATGCAGGATACGCGAGAAAAGCCAGGCAGATGGCGAATGCCAGGTGCCAGGCCCTGGCGACATGGGAATTGATGGGCTGATAGGCGATATATAGCTGGTAACCGGACCAGCAGAGGCAAAGCAGGGTGATGACAGCCGCGAAAACCCGATTTTCCGGGTCCCTGGAACCTGCTTCGATCAGGGCGGCAACTTCCTTCGGCGGTTCTGCGGGGGCTACGATATGATCGCCCTGTTCATCCAGGCGCTTCGTCTGATCCTGGTGCTCCATACGCAAGGCTTTCCGAGGTTATGAAATGGCGCATCCGAAAGGCATAAAAGAGGCAGGCGAATCCCCTGATCCACCTGCCTCTGCCCGATAATAACAGGTGTTATTCCATCCAGCCTTTTTCCTTGTAGTATTTCACCGCACCCGGGTGGAAGGGCGCGGAAAGGCCCTGGAGCATTTCCTCGGGGTTGAGATTCCGGAAAGCGGCATGGGAGGCTTTCAATTCATCGAGGTTTTCAAAAACAGTCTTCACCATGTCATAAACCGCCTGGTCCGAAACGTTTGCATTGGTGATGACCGTTGCGGTCACGGCATAGGTCGGCACATCATAGTCAACGCCCCTGTAGGTGCCGGCCGGGATCCTGGTCATGATGTAATAGGGATGGTCGGCCACCATGCTTTTGATACCGGCGCTGTCAAGGGGTATCATACGGATATCCACGGAAGTGGCCGGTTCCTCGATGGCTGCGCTGGGGTTGCCCACGGTGTAGAAAAAGGCGTCGAGGTGGCGGTCCACCAAGGCCCTGGACGCTTCATGCTGCTGCAGGCCTTCCGCCCGGATGTCCCTGTTCGGGTCGATGCCGTAGATGCGCAGAACGTCCTGGGCATTGTGCCGCTGCCCAGAACCCGGGTTGCCGATGTTCACCCGTTTGCCCTTGATGTCTTCCACCTTGGTTATGCCGGTGTCCTTGCGGGTGACCAGCATCACGGTCTCAGGGTGCATGCTGAACACGCTGCGGAGGTCCTTCACCGGCCTTCCCGCCCAGTCCGCCTCGCCGTTGTATGCCTGGAAATTCCGGTCCGACTGGGCCACGCCGAAGTCAAAGGCCCCTCTTTCAATGGCATTGATGTTGAAAACCGAACCGCCTGTCGGGCGCCCCACATAATTGTAATTCTGTCTCTCGTACTTGTTCATGAGATTGCTGATCTGCAGCGCCACCTGGTAGTAAACACCGGTAATGGAAGCGCCTCCGAAAAGAATATCCTGGGCGGCGTTCGCGGCGGGTGCGCCGGTCATCAGCCCCAGGACCAAGGCCATTGTGATAAGCATTCGTTTCAGTGACATGGTTATTTCCTCCTAAGGTTCGGGTTGGTGAAAAAACTTGTGTCCAATTCTTCTAAATTGCTTATTTCAGGTCTCTGTGTCAATGTTTTTTTCACATCAGGGGGCCTATGCCGACCGGCTGCAATGCCAGATGGATAGTGCCAGCAGGCAGGTCCTTGGCACGAGGGAGGCTTTCAGCATGTATTCCCGTTCACTGTGGTCGAGATCTCCTAAAGGGCCCATGCCGTCCAGCACCGGCACGCCCCTTGAGGCCACCACATTGGCGTCCGACACGCCGTGCCGGAACTCGGAGCGGACGGTCTGCCCCAGGCGCTCTGCCTGTTGCTGAACCATTTCGAAGAGCCTCTCGTTGGCCGGCGTCTGGGGCATGGGCGGGCGGCCGGTTTCATAGGTCAGGGTGCAGGCGACACCCGGTATAGCGGGCGTCCCGACGATCTTATCCATCGCCGCCTTCACCCGCCGGTCGTCTTCTTCCCCGGTAAACCGGATGTCAATCCGGGCTTCGGCATGGCCAGCCACCGTGTTCGGGCCGATGCCCCCTTGAACAGTACCCGCGTTCAGGCTCACCCGGGGCGGATCATTCAAGGCCTCCAGCGCAATCACCTTGTGGGCCAGCTCAAGGATGGCACTGGGTTTTCCCTGCCCGGCCTGGGCCGCATGGCCGGATTGGCCCCGCACGTCAAGCCGGTAGCCGCTCTTGCCTTTACGGCCCGTCACGATCTCGTTTTCTTTCCCGCCGCATTCCAGGACAAAGGCGGCAAAACTTTGATCCGCCTCCCGGCAGATCACATCCCAGGACGCCGGCGATCCGATCTCCTCGTCTGAATTGCAGAACATGCATACCGGGATCTGCTCCAAAAGCCCGAGGTGGGCAAGGGCCGAGAGCGCGAATACGCCGCACACAAGGCCGCCCTTCATGTCGATGACGCCCGGGCCGTAGGATTTATCTTCATCCTCGCGGTAAAAATTGAATGCCGTGTCCGCCGGAAACACCGTATCCGTATGCCCCAGCACAAGCAGCTGCTTTTCCCCGGCTTGGGCGGCAGGGGTTTTGGCCACCAGCATATTGCCGTGATCCGGGAAGGCAAGGGTTTGAAGCGTCATCGGGGTCGGCATGGCCGCAGCCATGGCATCGGCCATCCGGTCCAGGCCGGCCTTGTTCCTGCTGCCGCTCTGAATCAATACCAGCTTTCGCAGAAAAGCCAGCATATCCGCCTGCCGGTCCTGCATGTACGCCTGGACGCGGCCCGGCAGGTCGCTTGTCTGGTGCATGCGGATCAACTCCCGGAAATGTGAGAATACGGTTCAGGCCAGGCTATTCCTGATACCTGGCAAAGGCAAAGCGGGTATCGGCATAGTCGTCTTCGGCGGGGTCCGGATAGGTCACCTCCTCGCCGTTCCAGGGCTT
>SKZX01000046.1 GCA_007127175.1 Desulfobacterales bacterium | reverse complement strand
TGATGCCGGTCATCCCCGGAGGGGATACATAATATAGCCGGTGGTTTCAACCACCGGTATGGGCATGGGCATTATACACACAGAGTCCTGAAGGGACGACATTCAACAGGTGTCGTCCCTTAAGGACTCTGGTTGTATTGCCTCATTTATAACCGGTGGTTGAAACCACCGGCTATCCACTGTCACCCCTGCCGGGGTGGGGAAAAGCCAAGATGGGCCGTCTTACCTGCAGCAAATGATGGGAGGGTCTTTAACCGGTGGTTGAAACCACCGGCTGAATTCCATATCCCCTCCGGGGATTAAACATATTCAAACGCCAAACGCCAAGGGGGGACAGAATTAAATTCTGTCCCCAAAAAGGATTGCCATTAAACCCGGGAGACAGAATTGAATTCTGTCCCCTGGGGGCACGTTTAACTGAAAACCACCCGGCCGCAGGCATCCTCACCCGCCACTTCGCCGATAAGGTGCGCATCCACGCCCTGGTCGCAAAGGGCGGCCAGGCAGTCGGCAGCCCGTGATGGGGAAATGGCCAGCACGAGCCCACCGGATGTCTGGGGATCAAACATGATATCCGCCAGGATATCGTTTATCCCGGGATCAACGGTCACGTGCCGGCTGAAATGCTTTTTGTTGGCGTAGGCGCCTGCCGGGAAAAGCCCCATTTGCCCGTACCCAACAGCCGATGCGATCACGGGCACCCGGTCCGTGTCAATCCGGATTTCCCTGCCGGACGCCCGGGCCATTTCCAGGAGGTGGCCGGCAAGGCCGAAGCCGGTGACGTCCGTGCAGGCCGTCGGGGAAAACGCCGCTGCCGTTTCAGCGGCGTTTTTATTGAGCGTGGCCGTAATCTCCGTCAGGTCCCGGATAGCGTCGGGGTCCGCGATCCGCCCCTTGACGGCAACGGCCAGGATGCCGGTGCCGATGGGCTTGGTCAGGATCAGGCGGTCCCCGGTTTTCGCCCCCCCATTGGTCCATATGCCGCCAGGATGAACAATCCCCGTGACCGAAAGGCCGTATTTGAATTCTGCGTCCTCCACGCTGTGCCCGCCGGCCAGCACTGCCCCGGACTCATGGATTTTTTCAAGCCCGCCTTCCAGGGTTTCCCTGAGTGCTTCCTCGGGCAGGTCGCCTGCGGGAAAACACACGATGTTCATTGCCGTGAGCGGTTTTCCGCCCATGGCATACACGTCGCTCAGTGCGTTGGCCGCGGCAATCCGGCCGAAATCATAGGGATTGTCGACAATGGGTGTAAAAAAGTCCAGCGTCTGGATCAGGGCCGTATCGTCGTTTAAAAGGTATACGCCGGCATCGTCGGATGCCTCCAGCCCTACCAGGAGACGCGGGTCTTTTATCAACGGCAGGGTTGCCACCACGCGGTCCAGGACCCCCGGACCCAGTTTGGCGGCTCAGCCGGAAGCCTTTGTTTTCATGGTAAGCTGGTATTTATCGGACAATTGTGACTCCTCTGGTTTAAAAAACTACCACGGACGCGTCAAAAACCGGCCCGTGTTTGCAGATATGGCGATAGCCGCCGGGAAAATCTTTTGTTTTGGTCGCGCACCCCATGCATACACCCAACCCGCAGGCCATGACCGTTTCTATGGAGACCTCGCACCGGATTTGGCGTGCTGCGGCCATATCCGCAACGGCGTGCAGCATGCCGTGGGGGCCGCAGGCGTAGATGACATCCGGTTTTTGCGTTTCCAGGTATGCATCAAGCAGTATGGTGACGAGCCCTTTTTCACCCTTGCTGCCATCTTCCGTGGTGATGGCAGCGCCCATGCCAAGTCTGGCAAAATCTCCTTCACACAGGATATCGGACGCGGTTTTGCCGCCCATAAAAACGAAGGCGCCTGAAAGGTCAGCTCCGCGGTCTTGAAGGGTTTCAGCAAGGAATACAATGGGGGCGACCCCGATGCCGCCAGCCACGAAGAGGGGGCCTTTAACCGTATTGGAAACGGAAAAGCCATGCCCCAGTGGCCCCAGCAGGTCTAAAGGTTCGTTTTCCCCCATTTCGGAAAGCTGTCCTGTAAACCCGCCCACCACGCGGTAGAGAATTTCCAGGCCGTCAACCTGTTCGCCGCGCTTGACAAGCCGGTGAATGGAAAAGGGCCGGCGCAGCAGGGGGTCCATGCGGCCGGCGATTTTCAGCGTGACAAACTGGCCGGGGACAGCCGCCGAATACTCAGGGCCGCACGTGATGCCGATTTTGTAATACCCGTTCCCGACTTGATTGTTGAAGCGTATGGTTGAATTTTCCTGATGCATTGAAATTCCTTGTGTAAAACAGTTGCAAGACCGCTCTCAACTTAAACCATTCCGATGACGGATGCAAACCGGCCCGTGGTGTTTGACTGCCGGTACGAAAAAAACAGGTGCGTATTGCAGCGGGTGCAGATGTTGGACCACTCGATGTTTGCCGGGTCGACGCCGCAGGCGGCAAGCTGGTCATGGCTTGCCTGCCAGAAATTGAAGCGGTTTTGGTGGTCCCGGTACCGCCAGAACAGCGCCGGTATTTCGGTTTTGTAGTTGATGAATTCAGCGCAGCAGGGCCCCAGGGAAGGGCCGATGCCGGCGACCAGGTCTTTCGGGTCGCAGCCGAACCGGCCTTTCATCATCTCGATGCAATGGCCGATGATGTTGGCGATGCTGCCCCGCCATCCCGCATGGACGTTGGCAACGATTTGTTTCACCGGATCATGAAGCATGACCGGCTGGCAATCGGCCACCTGCACCACCAGCAGGCTGCCCGGCCGGCTGCAGATGACCCCGTCGGCTTCCGGGGGGATGTCGCCATGGCCCCCTTCTTTAAAATCATCTGAAACCACAATGCGGGTGCCGTGAACCTGGGAAAGGAAAAAAAGCGGCGCGCCGCCCAGGGACCGCTCGACAGCCCTTCGGTTGCGCCTCACTGCGGAAGGGTCATCCCCGTTGTTGATGCCCACATTCAGAGATGCATACGCCCCTTTGCTGCCGCCGCCGCCCCGCAGAAAAATCCCGTGCACCACATCCGGGCAGGCATCCAGGATATCGAAGGTAAGAAAAACAAGTCCGTTTTTTTCACGAAATCGCATCACATGGCCCTTGCAAGGGTCAGAACATAGATTTCCGACGCACCGGCACGCTGCAATGCGCGTGCGCATTCCTCCAGGGTCGCACCGGTGGTATAGACATCATCAACGATGAGGACGCGTTTGCGCTTGACCGGAACGGCCCCGGTTACGGCAAATGCGTTTTTCACGTTTGCCCCGCGCTGCTTCCTGTCCAGGCCGGTCTGGGTGTCGGTGTGCTTAACGCGCTGCAGCAGGTTTTCCGCCAGCGCCGTCCCGTTGTCCAGGAACCTGCTGCCGTTGGCAGAAGTCCATGGCCAATGGCGGAGCATCCCTGTTACCTGGTCAAAGCCCCTTGCCACAAGTTTTTTCCGGTGCAGGGGGACGGGCACAACCCAATCGATGTCCTTTTCAGCAAAATGTTTGACATAATACGCATGCAGCAAGGTGCCGAGGGGGCGGCCCAGGCCGTATTTCCCAAGGTATTTATAGGCATGCACGGTATTCTTCAGGGTGCCTGAATACTGGCCGCAAGCCCGTGCTGAAATAAATGTTTCCCCGGAAACCCCCTGATGCACCGGCTTTGTTATGCATCGTCCGCACAGGTGCCCTTCGACCGCACGGCTCCGGAACTGCACGCCACAGCGGGTGCAGAAGGGCGGCGACACCGGCGCATAGGCGTCCAGGCACATGCGGCAGAGGTGGCGCCCCATGACCGCCTTGAAAAGGCGTTCAGGGGTTTCACCTTCCAGGGAAAACCGGCCAGTCGGTGCAGGTTCGTCCACCCCGCAGCGGTCGGGTTCGATCCATTCATTGCACGACATGCAGATATCGGGAAACAGGCCGCTGGCAATACCCCGGGCGATATCCCGAAAGAGTTTCGAGATCAAACCTTCAGCCCATGTTCCGGACAATGGCATCGCCGAACGCGGAGCATGTGACTTCGGTTGCCCCCTGGATCTGGCGCGCAAGGTCGTAGGTCACCTTCCCGGACTTGACAGCCATCTGCAGGCTGCTCCGTATCAGGGTCGCGGCGACTTTCCAGCCCATGTGATCCAGCATCATGGCGCCTGAGAGAATCAAAGAGCTGGGATTGACCTTGTCAAGGCCGGCGTATTTCGGTGCGGTGCCATGTGTTGCTTCAAAAACGGCGCACTCATTGCTGATGTTGGCCCCGGGCGCCATGCCGAGCCCGCCGACCTGGGCGGCCAGGGCATCGGAAATATAATCACCGTTCAAATTGGGTGTGGCGATAACGCCGAATTCATCTGGCCTGAGCAGGACCTGCTGGAAAAGCATGTCCGCAATCCGGTCCTTGATCACGATTTTACCGGCGGGCTGCCTGCCGTCATAGGTGTCATACAGCTCGTCTTCCGTAATGACGTGGTCCCTGAAGGACTCGATGGCCACTTCGTAGCCCCAGTTGCGAAAGGCGCCTTCCGTGAATTTCATGATGTTGCCTTTGTGCATCAGGGTCACGCTGGGGTATTTGTTTTCAATGGCGTATTCAATGGCCTTTGCCACCAGTCGCTTCGTGTTTTTCGCGCTCATGGGCTTGATGCCGATGCCGGCTTTTTCAGGGAGGCTGGCGCCCATTTTTTCTTTCAGAAAAGTGCTGACGGTTTCGGCTTCAGGGCTACCGGAGGCCCACTCGATCCCCGCGTACAGGTCTTCCGTGTTTTCCCTGAAAATCACCATGTCGATCTTGTTGGGATTTTTCATGGGGGAGGGGACCGGGTCGATGTATTTTACCGGCCGGATGCAGGCAAAAAGGTCCAGCTTCTGTCGGATGGACACGTTCAGGCTCCGCATGCCCTCGCCAACGGGCGTGGTCAGCGGTCCCTTGATGGCGACCATGTGCTCCCTGATTTCCCCGAGCGCGTCATCGGACAACCACTGTCCGTCCTTTTTGAACCCTTTTTCACCCACAAACAATTCGTGCCAGAAAATTTTTCTTTCCTCGCCATATGCGGTCTTGACAGCACCGTCAATCACCGTCCGGGTTGCATGCCATATATCCGGGCCGATGCCGTCTCCCTCGATAAAAGGGATAATGACATGGTCCGGGACAACGAGTTCACCGTTGCTGTTTTTTGTTATTTTTTCAGGTTTGTTCATATGCCTTCCAGGTTCCTTTCAGTGTTCGATTATTGTCTGCCCCCGCTTCTCTGGCGAAAGGCTTCGTAAATGGCGATGGCGCCGGCGGCCGATGCGTTCAGGGAGTTCACCGGGCCGATCTGCGGGATATGGCAGAGGTTGTCGCAGCTTTCAGCGACAAGCCGGCGGATTCCCGTATGCTCCCCCCCGACGACGATGGCGCAGGCACCGGTCATATCCGCATCGTATACCGATAAATGACCCTTCCGGTCAAGTCCTGTGATCCATATGCCGGATTTTTTCAATTCCCTGATCGCAGCGGCAAGGTTGGTGACACGGCATATGGCGCAATGCTCCATGGCCCCGGCAGAAGCCCTGGAAACAGCCGGCGTTAAAGGGGCGGACCGGTCCCTGGGAACGATGATGCCGGAGATGCCGGCGCATACCGCCGTGCGGACCAGCGCCCCCAGGTTGCCGGGATCCATGATGCTGTCCAGGATTAAAAAGAACGGGGGAAAAGCGGGGTCTGCCTGTTTCTGGAGCATACCCCTGAAGTCGGAAAGTTCAAATGGCGTCACCCTGGCTGCCACCTGCTGGTGCTGGGCGGTTCCGGCAAGTTTTTCCAGCGCTTCTTTTTCTTTTCGGACAACCGGAATACCCTTTGCGCCGGCCGCAGCGGCAATGGCCTCAGGCAGGGGTTTTGCGGTGTAGATTTCGAAAATTTTCCGTCTGCCCGCGCGAAGCGCCTCGGTTACACAATGGATGCCGGATAGGATTTCAAATGGTGCAGGGCGGGGGGGCATAGGTTGTAAGTTGTAAGTTGTAGGTTGTAGGTTGTAAGTTGCAGGTCAGCGCCTATTTTTAATGGCTGCCGGTTGCGGTATATCGGCTGATCAGGGCGGCCATTTCCCCTATGGCATCATCCAGACGGTCGTTCACCACGATGTGGTCGTAGCGGTCCCTGCCCGCGATCTCATTGTGCGCATGGGCGATTCTTTTTTGTATGTCTTCCTCCCTGTCCGTGTCCCGGGCTCGGAGCCGCTGCTCAAGGACTTCCATGGAAGGGGGCATGATGAAAATGGCGATGCTTTCAGGGTAGCGGGCCTTTATCTGGGCGGCCCCGGCCACATCGATGTCGAGCAGGATGTGCCGGCCGTCCTTCAGGAACGCATCGAGGCGCCCGGCGCAGGTGCCGTAATAGTTGCCATGCACCCGCGCCCATTCCGCCCATTCCCCCCTGTTTATTTTTTCCTGGAATGCGTCCGGTGAAATGAAAAAATAGTCCTGCCCATCGACTTCATTTTTCCGGGGCGCCCGGGTCGTGTGGGATATGGAATAGGCCAGGGCGGGAAAGCGGCTTCGCATTGCATTGCAAAGCGTTGTTTTGCCGGCACCGGAAGGCGCGGAAACGATAAAGAGCCGCCCTTTATCATGGGAACGGGGCTTTGGGTCGGTCATGGCGCCTCCGGGTATATTACGCCTGGATTTTTGTTTTCTGGGCGTCTTTGACGCTGAGCGCAGCGAAACGCTGAGAAAGGGTTTCAGACTGTATCGAAGATAACACGATGTGGTTGGTTTTGGTAATGACAATGGAGCGGGTTCGGCGGCCATGTGTGGCATCGATGAGGCGCTGTTCCTCCTTGGCGTCATCCTTGAGCCGTCTCATGGGGGCGGAGTTTGGTGCGAGAATGGCGATTACCTCTTCAGCGACGATGCTGCTTCCGAATCCGACATTGAGCAAATTGTAGTCCATGGTTTAAACTCCTTCCATTTTATTCTATGTTTTGAACCTGTTCCCTGATTTTTTCAAGCTCTGTTTTTGCAGACACGATCACATGGGAGATCTCGGCATTGCCGGCCTTGGACCCCATTGTGTTGAATTCCCTGGAAAATTCCTGCAGCAGGAAGTTTAACGGTTTACCGGCAGGCGCATTTCCGGCCATTAATTGGCGGAACTGGTCCAGATGGCTTTTTGCCCGGGTGATCTCTTCCGAGATATCGCATTTGTCCGCAAGAAACGCGGCCTCCTGGGCGATTCGGCCGGGATCGATCTCGACCATGCCATGGGTCAGCTCGTTGATCCGGTTTTCAAGCCTTGCCTTGTAAAGCACGGGCAGGCCGTCCGCTTTTTCCTCAACCTGGGCGATGTGCTGCGCGATCTTGTCTGTCCGCCCGGCAAGATCCGCTGCAATGGCGTACCCTTCCGTTTCCCGCATTTTTTCTAAATTCTCAAGGCACACGGAAAGGGTTTCCTCAAGGACGGGCTGGATGTCCGTCATGTCGGCGGCAACGTCTTCCGGCTCGATAATGCCGCTGGTCCCGGCTATCTGCGCCAGTGTCACCGGGTCGGCCAGGCCGTAGCGGTCCCGGATTCGATTCAGGACGTGATAATACGCATCGGCAAGGCTTTCGTTGACCCTGAAGGAAGCCGATTCCCCGGCCTCAGTGGCGATGCCGATTCGAATCTCCACCCGGCCCCGTTGTATGAGCCCTGAAACTTTTTGCCGGACGAAGTCTTCAAGCCTGGCATGGGCTGCCGGCAGCCGAATCGCCATGTCCAGATGGCGGGCGTTGTAGCAGCGGATTTCTATGGAAAGGGTGATGCCGTTTCGCGTTTGTGTCTCGCTTGCAAAAGCGGTCATGCTTTTAATCATCTTGTCTGGGCTCCGGTTGGTAATCCTGTTTTTTTTGATCGTAGGTGTATTTTTTCCGAACCCGGTAGAGAAATTCAAGCATATCCGAACGGGCATAATCCGGATATGTCCATGGCAGCGGCCGGAACGCATTGTCGTGGTAGATCAGCGTCAGGTCCGCATATATATTTTTCCCGATATATATGCGATGGGAAAAGTTTTTCCCCGTTGCAAGCACAAAGCGTTCGAGCAGCAGGTATCCCGGGTCGATGTTGACCTGCCTGCGATCTTCCAGGCAGTAGCGCTGCTCCAGTTGATTGGTGGCCGCCTTGATATCCGGGAGCATGTCCTGGGGCACAAGGTTCTGAAAAGACATCATCCGCCGGCAGAGCCCGCCGCCCATTTCCTTTTCATAATAATCGGTGCAGTCAAAGGAAAGCCATCTGCTGACGATATCGATCGGCCCGAAGCGGCTTTCGAGTTCGCCTGCAACACCTTCAAACAGCTTTTGGTCCCGCATGAAGGCCCCGATAACGGGCTTTGCGGGACGGGGCGGACGGGGTTGGCTCATTGACGGTCACTTTTCACGTTTTGGCCGGGAGAATGTCCGGTCCGGGTCCTGGCAGGTCAGCGGGCAAAGGGCTTGGCCTCGTCAATGAGCATGACGGGAATATCATCCCGTATTTCATAAATCAGCCTGCATTTTTCGCAGACAAGGCCGTCTTTGGCTTGGTTCAGGTATATGGCGCCCTTGCATTTCGGGCAAACAAGAATTTCGAGCAATTCCTCATTTACGGCCATGGGGAAACCTCCGGGATCAAATCTTTATGAATCGTAAAAGTCCGTTTCAGACGGCTTTGGTAAAAGCATTTATATAGCAGACTACCCCGGCACATGTAAAATGATTTTCATGCCCGGGTGCGGTGCAGGGGTGCCGGAAGGTGGGAAGGGTGGCGCGCCCGGCAGGATTCGAACCTGCGACTTTCAGCTCCGGAGGCTGACGCTCTATCCCCTGAGCTACGGGCGCGCATGGCTGAGAATGGGATAACCCATTTTTAAATTCGTGCCGAAAGCCGAATTTGAGATAGGTTCTAAATGATCCGGAAGATGAAGTCAAGAAAGATAAATATAAAAATCACCATCAGGCGGCGTTGAAATTCGTTCAAAATCAGGGTACGCGCAAATTCTGATGCAGTGCCCCCATGCCCTGCAGCGCCTGCCGCGCCTCCCCTGCCACGTAAAGGGAACCGGCGATGCACACCAGGTGTTCCGGCGGGGTTGACCGGAGCGCTGTTTCAACGGCCGCCCCCACATTTTCGACGATCTCAGCCGGAACCGGTTTGCCCGGCAGCAGGTTGCGTGAACACGTGTAAAGGGTTTGTGCCGTAAGGCGCCGGTCGATTTCAGGCTGGGTGAAAATGACCCGGTGCGCAAGGGGGAGCAGGCATCGCAGCATGGCCGGATACGGCTTGTCGTCGAGTATGCCGATCACCAGTGTGATGGGCCGGCCTTGTGCATAATCCTTTAAAAACAGGGACAGGCGCCGGGCAGCGGCCAGGTTGTGGGCACCGTCGATGATAACGGTTGGGGACAGGGGAAGGATTTCAATGCGCCCCGGCCATTTCACGTGAAGCAGGCCGGCCCGGATGTTGTTTTCGGATATGTCGGCCTTGTCCCCCATGAGAATTTCCGATGCGGCAATGACCACGGCGGCATTGTCCGCCTGGTGGGCGCCTGCCAGGCTGGTTTTCACGTTTTGGTAGTCATGGTCGATGCCGTAATAGGAAAATGTTGACGGAAAGCCGTTTTTACGGTGCCTGCGGATGCGAAAATCTTCGCCAAGCCGGTAAAACGGCGCTTTTTTTTCGACAGCAATTCGCCTGAGCACGTCAATGACCGGTTTCTGGTGCGCGGCTGTGACGACCGGCTTGCTGCTCTTGATGATCCCCCCCTTTTCATAGGCGATTTTTGAAAGGGTGTTCCCCAGGTACATGCTGTGTTCCTTGGAGATGTTGGAGATGATGGACAGTTCGGGTGAAAGGCAGTTGGTCGCATCCAGGCGCCCGCCCATGCCGGTTTCGATGACGCCCCATTGGACCTTCGCCTTGGCAAAGGCATAAAAAGCCATGGCCGTGGTGTATTCAAAAAAAGTAGGCTCCCGGTCTCCATGGGGTATGCTTTTGACTGCCCGGTAGGCTTCTATGACCGCATCATCGGCGATATCGTCACCGTCAATGCGGATGCGCTCGTTGAACCGGATGAGGTGGGGGGACGTGTACAGCCCGGTCCTGTAGCCGGCGTCCGTCAAGATGGCGGCCAAAGTGGATGCGATGGAGCCCTTGCCGTTTGTCCCGGCCACGTGAATACAGGCGAATTTCTGGTGAGGGTTTCCCAGCCCTTTCAGGATGCATTCAATCACATCCAGGCCGAGCACGATGCCGAACCGCCTGAGGCCATACATTTCTTTCAAACACTGTTCGTAAGTCATGGCGTTCATTTCTTGATGGACTCGTAAATAGTCGTTTTCAGACGGCTTTGTAAAACGTTCAAGATCCAGGCGCGAGCAATTCATCCCCGGAGGGGATAAATAATATAGCCGGTGGTTTCAACCACCGGGAATGGTGCTGACAATGGTTGTTTTGGAGTCCTGAAGGGACGACATATGTTGAATGTGGTCCCTTCAGGACTCGGTGTTTTTAAATCCCCATGCCTATTTTGAAGAATTGATAGTACTTATGCGTACGTGAGATTCTTCAAAGATTGCTCGCAACGCAGATATTGGGCTTTACGAAGCCGTCATTTTTTTATTGTCCGGATAATAACAAAAAAACCGGCAGTGCATGGACTGCCGGTGATTTTGTATTCAATGTATTTCCCGGCATAAATACCGGCAAACATTAAAACCGCTTGAATCGAGAACGTTTTTTGGCTTCAGCGATACGCGCGCGGCGCTGGGCTTCGCGTTTTTTCCGGCGCTTGTATTCGCTCGGCTTTTCGTAGTTCTTCTTCAATCTCAGCCGTTTGAACAAACCGTCGTTCTGAATCTTTTTCTTCAGAATGCGCATTGCCTTTTCAAGATCATTGTCATCGACCCTGACCGAAATTTCCTTCAAATAATTCGCCCCCTTTACATGTGGATTTTTTTCATGATTTTATCGCCTCAGCCCGTTTGCGGGATGCCCTGCGAAACGGTTTCCGCGGTTTTTTATAATTATTATAATCAGACTATTTTAATATATACCACGCAATTGTCAAGCCTCAAAATTGACGACTTCGCAAAAAGTCCAATATCTGCGTTACGCACAATTTCCGAAGAATCTCACGTACGGCTAAGTACTCTCAATTCTTCAAAAATTGCGCAAGCCTTGATCTTGGACTTTTTTCAAAGTCGTCTGATCTCGACTTTTACGGGTTCATCAAATAGCCGGCTTCACAAAAGGTCCATCAAAATGCTTTGAC
>SKZX01000414.1 GCA_007127175.1 Desulfobacterales bacterium | reverse complement strand
GGTTTTCAGATTGCAGAATTTTGCGGTCTTCAATCATTTTGATGATGATGGCAACGAGAAATAGGGGATAACCACCTGTAATTTTTGCTATTTCTTCCGCAAGCCCTTCAGGTAGTGTGATCCCCGGGAAGATCAGGTTGATGTATTTCTTAACATCTGCCGGCGTCAGCGGGTTCAGAAATACGCTTTTTATTTCAAGCTTTTCGCTGTATGCCGTTCGGAACAGGGCGAGCGGAATGGCGGTTGACCGGTCTTTGTCCCCCATGTGCGCCGCCGCGCAAATGAACAGTGCGGACCCACCGCTGACCATCAACTCACGGAGCATGTCAAGGGATGCCGGGTCTGCAAGATCGAAGTCGTCTATGAGTATCACTATGGTCTGGTTTTCGGCAAGTTTGGCAAAAAACCGGTTTATGGCCTTAAATACGGCCGTGGGGTTGTCGTTAAAATCTCCTGGCCCGTCCTGGCGTTTTTCGTCCGCCAGTTGGGGGATGACCTGCAGGAGGCAGGCCAGGTCTTCTTTGTTCGTTGATTCAATTATTTCAACGCCCTTGTCTTTTCGCCGGTTCATGAGCGCAAGGATGATATAGGAAATGAGGTAGTAGGGGCGAAAGGATTCCTGAATTGAACCGCTGACGCGGATCGGCTTCAGCCGGGTTTTTTCCAGGTTGCGGTTGACGGCATCGATGAAACTGGTTTTGCCCATCCCGGGTTCGCCGTCGATAATGAAAAACTGGTTGCTGCCTTTTGCCAGGTCTTTGAACCCGCCGCTGACGGCATCGAACTGTGCTTTTCGGCCGACGATGCCCGCGTTGTGGATGTGCCGGATCGCGTGGCGGCCGGCATCGGCGGCATCGACGATGCTGCCGGTGCCGGTTTTCCTTGCATGGTAGAGCGCCGTATCCGCCCGGTTTATAAGTATTTTCCCGTAATCGGCATCGTCAGGCGCGCATGCCGTGCCGATGGCAATGGACACCGGTATCGGCATGCCCGCTTCGGAAGAGAAAAAAGGGTTCTCCTGGAAACCTGCAACCAGGGATTTGGCGATCTTCATGCCTTCTGGCTTGCTTTTTCCTGGCAGAAGCATCATGAATTCGCCGGCACCGTAGCGCACCAGGAGGTCATTTTCCGTTGCCAGCGCTTTCATGATGCCCGCCAGATGCAGAAGTGCTTCGTCACCCACATGCCGGCCGTACTGGCTGTTGATCCGTTTCAGGTCGTCGATGCCGATCATCAGCAGGCAAAGGGGCCATTGGCGGAGGCTGCGCTCCTCGATTTCTCTGTCGAAAAACTGAAACAGCCGGCGCCTGTTCGCAAAACGGGTCAGTTTATCCTCAAATACAAGAGTTTCGGGATCTTTTCCGATGTTTTGCAGAAAATGAAGAAGTTTGCGGTATTTCATCTGCCCCTCTGCCTGGCCGGCGGATGGTTGAAGGATATTTACTCGGTCGCCGGAAATCTGAGATTGTTGAATAGATCGGCAGGAATCAGGGTTTTTCAGGTGCCGAACGCATCACACTATATAAGACAACGAAACAATGATCAACATGAAAGAACAGGAAAACAGGATCCCGGCAGGCATGCTCACGCCCGCCCCTTCAGCCGGTCGATGCCCCTGTGGATATCGTCGAGTATCATGTAGCCCGCGGGGACCAGCAGCAGCGTGATCAGGGTGGCAAAAAGAACGCCAAAGGCAAGGCTGATAGCCATGGGGATCAGGAACCGGGCCTGAATGCTCCGCTCCAGCATAATGGGCGTAAGCCCGCCGAACGTGGTGACGGTCGTCAGGATAATGGCCCGGAAGCGCAATTTCCCGCCCTCAATGACGGCTTCGAATGCAGAAAGGTCGGTATTCCGGCGTATCCTGTTGACGCGGTCGATAAGAACAAGAGAGGCATTGACCACCACGCCGGAAAGCCCCACAATCCCGAAAAGGCTCATGACACTGAGGTTATACCCCATCAGCAGGTGGCCGATAACCGCCCCGACGATGCCAAAGGGAATGGCCGCCATGACGATGACCGGCTGTGAAAAAGACCGGAAGGGAATCGCCAGAAGGACATAAATAGCGAAAAGGGCGATAATGAAGTTTCTCTTCAGCCCGGAGAAGACCTCGGCCTGCTCCTGCCCTTCGCCTTCAACGGCGTATTGGAGGCCGGGGTATTGGGCTGACAGGACCGGAAGATAGTCGTTTATGAGCGTCTGCCGAACTTCGCTGGCATTGGTGACGGCTTCATCTACATCCGCGCTGACCTTGATGACCCGCATTCGCCGGGCACGCTCTATACTGGCATATCCCTGCTCCATTCTGACCGCTGCAACTTCGGAAAAGGGGACTTCTTTACCGGTATGTGTACGAATGCGCATGGACTCGACATTTTCAAGGGAGAGCCGTTCATTTTCAGGGTACCTGACGAGGACTTTCACCTCGTCTTTATCCCTTTGCAACCGGAGCGCTTCCGCGCCGTAGAACCCGTGACGGACCTGCATGGCCAGATCGCCCAATTTCAGTCCGAGAGGGGCTGCCCCCGGCTTCATTGAAAGCTGCATTTCCATCTTGCCGGGCAGGTAACTGTCCGCAACGTCGAATACACCGGCAAAGCCCTCCAACTCTGTTTTCAGCTTGCCCGTCGCTTCGAGCAGAAGCGCCTGGTCGTCCATTGAAAGGTGCAATTCCACAGGGCGGCCCACATTGTGTATTTCGCTGGTAAACATCATGGACTCCGCATCGGGGACGGCCCCAACCCGGCTGCGCCATTTGCCGATCAACGCCTGGGAGCTCACGTCCCGTTTTTCGCCTTCCAGGAGCTGGATGAAAATATGGGCCAGGTGCCCGCCCACTTCACCCCCACCGCGCGGGTTGAGGTGCATGCCGATCAGGGAGACGCTGTGTTCCATGAGGGGCGGTGCATCCCCGGGCCTTAACCGGTCCTGCTCGGCCAGCATTTCTTCGGCGGCCGCCTCTATCAGGCGGACCACCTCGATGGTCCGGTGTTCAGGCGTGCCGGAAGGCATTGTCAGGGTGCACTGCATGAGGTCCCCTTCGACTTTGGGGAAAAAAGTGAACTGGACAATGCCGGCGGCCCATATGCCCAGCGTGACAAGGAGGAGACCCACACCCGTCGACAGGGTGATATACCGCCACTTCACGCAGAATTTGACCATTGTATCATAGGGCCCGTCGATGAACCATTGCAGCGCGCGGGTCATGCGTTTGGGGCGCGGTTCCCGGCCCTTCTGCTTTTTTCTGCTCCGCTCCAGGTGAGCGGGCAGAATCAAAAGGGATTCGACAAGCGACCCCAGCAGCACGGCGATAATGACGACCGGAATGTGGCGCATGATGTTGCCCATGACGCCCCCCACCACCAGCAGGGGCCAGAAAGCGGCCATGGTGGTCAAAACGGAAAAAATGACCGGCCTTCCCACCTCGTAGGTGCCCTCAACGGCGGCGGGCAGGGATTCAAAGCCCTCTTCATGCTTTCGGAAAACGTTCTCCCCGACGATGATGGCATCGTCGACCACGATCCCCAGCACCATGATAAAGGCGAAAAGGGATATCATGTTGATGGAAACATCGTATTGGGGCAGAAAAATAAGGCCGAATGCAAAGCTGACAGGGATCCCCAGGGTGACCCAGAATGCCAGCCGGGCGTTGAGAAACAGGGTGAGGAGCAGGCTGACCAGGATGAGGCCCAGAATCATGTTTTTCAGCAGCAGGTCAATGCGGCTTTTAAGTATAACCGACATGTCCTGGTAATGGTCAACGGAAACGCCGTGGGGCATGGAGGGGCGTATCTCAGCCACGTAATCTTTAACTTTTCGGGCAACATCGAGTGCGCTCTGGTCCGCCACCCGGAAGACCGTGATCAGAATGGCAGGCTTTTTCTGAAACCTTGCCGAAAGGTCTATTTCCGCAAAGCCTTCCCGGATGTCCGCGATTTGTCCAAGGGGAATTCGCGTGCCGTCGGGCCTTGTGACAATGGGAATGTCCCGGTACTCGGGCGCCGAGTAACGCCGTCCCACGGCCCTGATCAGCACCTCCCCTTCCTCGGCTTTCACACTGCCGCCCGGCAGGTCCAGGCTGCTCCTGGAAATTGCATCCGCCACCAGGGCCAGGGTCAATCCGTATTGCCGGAGCGTTTCCTCGGATATTTCAACATGGATTTCACTGGGGCGGTCGGCGGCCAGCTCCGCCTGGGTAATGCCCGGTATGGTGGTGATTTCGTCCTTGACGGTCTGGGCCAGGTGCTTGAGGGTGCTTTCCGGTACGTCGCCGTATACGGCTACGCTGATAGTCTGTATTCGCTGGGTCATTTCCCGGATGACCGGCACTTCGGCCTGTTCCGGCAGGGTGGTGATCCGGTCGACTTCGGACTTGATGTCTTCAAGGAGTTTCTTGACGTCCCCGCCGGCAATGGCTTCCACGGTAATGACCCCGGCGCCTTCCCGGGCCACGGAGTCAATGCGGCGAATGCCTTCCAGTCCGGCAATATTTTCTTCGATCTGCCGGATAATGCCGTCTTCCACTTCAGAGGGGGAGGCACCGGGATAGGCCACGCTGATCTGGACCTTGTCCATGTCGCTGTCGGGAAAAATTTCAAGCTTGATGCCCACGGCGGTCAGAATGCCGGCAACAAGGATGAAGAACATCAGCAGGTTGGCGGCTACGTGGTTTCCGGAAAACCAGGCGATGGCGCTTTTCATGACGGTTTTCCCGTTTCCACGGTCCGGACCATCATCCCTTCGGTGACCGATTTAAGGATCGACACCACGACCCGGTCTCCCTCGTGGAGGCCTTTTTGAATCACCATGCCGCGCTCGTCTGTCCAGGCAATATCCACCTTTCGGAATTGCAGGCGGTCTTCCGGGTCCACGACCCAGACGGTGCCGGCGTCCCGCAGGGCGGCGCGGGGCAGGATGGCGGCCTCCGGAATGGTCGCCCCATGAATCCGGACCCTTGCAAATTGCCCCACGTAAAGGGGCGGCTGGGTTGCATAAGGGTCGGCCACGCGGATGACGACATGGATCATTCGGGTCTGGGGGTCGATTTTTCCGTGCGCCCGAATCACGACCCCGTCCCAGGTCATTTCCCTGCCGGCCACGGTGGCTGAAACCGTGGCTTTGGCGCCTGGGCCATCCATGGTGCTGAAACCTGGCACGTCAAACCACGCAAGGGCGGCGCTTTCCATGGGGACGACGATTTCAACCGAATCGCTGGCGTAGACGGCGCCAAGGGGCTGGCCCGGGGTGACGAATTGCCCGGCGGATATGTTTTCCGCGCCGGACCGGCCGTTGAACGGGGCGATAATGCGGGTTCGCTCCAGGTCAAGGCGGGCTTTTTCAAGATTGGCGAGCTGGGCCTGGAGGTACGCCTCGGCCGCGTCGCGTTGCGGCTGCTTTGCCGCCAAAGGGGAGGGCTCTCTCCCCGGGTTCATACGCATCCATTCCAGGCGCGCGGCTTCCGCATCCGCCCGCGCCAACTGGTAGCGGCTTTCGGCTTCCCTGACCCCGGCCTCCGCCAGGATATGGGCGATCCGGTAATCCGCGTCTTCGATGGCGACCAGCAGGTCCCCCTTTGAAAAGGCGCCGCCGTTTTTCATCCCCGGGGCAACATGAACGATTTTTCCGCTGACCCGGGAAACCACCTGGATCTCCGATACCGGCCGGACCGTGCCTTCACCGGTGATGACCACATCAACGGGGCCGATGGAAACGGGTGCTGTGCGGACCATCGGGTGCAGCGCCTCGGGCTGCCGCCGTTCCAGCTCCGGCCGGCTGGCCTGGAGCGCCTTGAATGCCAGAACAGCGGCGCCAATGATGACAACTGCCGCCAATGCCTGAAAAACCGCCTGTTTTTTGTTGCTCATGGCAATAATCCTGCTCACGGGTGGGAAACGGTTAAAACATGGTCCCATCCGCCGCCCAGCGCCCGGTGAAGCCGGACCCGGTTGGCGTATATGGCGGATTCGGTTTCCACCAGCTCCATTTCCGCCTGGTACCGGGACTGGATCGCTTCAAGAACAACGGAATAGTCGATCAGCCCCCGGTAGTATCGATCTGCGGCGGTCATTTCCGTTGTCTTTGCTTCCTCAAGATAAACGGCCAGGTAATCACGCCGCTCAATCTGCTGCTGCCGCGTCAGCAGTGCGCCTTCCACTTCTCCGAAGGCAATAAGGATCACCCGGGCATATGCGACCGTTTGGGCCTCAAACTGTGCCTCGGCTGCCCGCTGCCCGGCCTTGAGCCTTCCCGCATCGTACAGGGGGACGGCCGCTTCAGCCGCGATGTTCCAGATTTCGTTTTGAGATGTAAAAAAAGATTTCAGGGAATCGCTTGAATATCCGAAAGCGCCTGTGAGGGACAGGCGGGGGAAGCGGGCGGCCTTTGCCTGGCCGATGCGTGCGGACGCGGCTTCCAGCCGGGCTTCAGCCGCCAGGATGTCGGGACGGCGGTTCAGCAGTTCCGAGGGGAGCCCTTCCGGAACCGGGTCCGGTATGCTGAAAGCATACACCGGATGTTGTATGCGATCGGCCGATTCCGGATATTCGCCTTCCATGATGGAAAGCGCCTGTTTTGATAGCCCTGCGGCCTGGCGGAGAGCCGGCAGCCGGGACTGGATCTGGGCGAGTGTTCTTCTGGCCTGGTGCACCTCGATGACCGGCGCCAAACCCCGTTCGTGCCGGTTTTCAACCAGTTCCAGGTGAATTCGGGCCGTCTCCGCCATTTTTTCCGTTATATCAATCCGGGCTTCCAGGGAGCGGGTTTCCAGGTACCGGGTGACGGATTCTGCAATGACGGAATGGATGACCGTCCTGCGGTTGAACTCGGCTGCCATCATCTCGGCCCGGCCGGCTTCGGAAGCGCGTGCAAGCCTGCCCCACAGGTCGATTTCAAAGGATGCCGGCACGGACAGGGAAAATTGCTTCGCTTCATAAGCATCGGCCTGGTCGGTAAACGGGTTCACAAACGGCTGGCGCATACGCGACGCATTGGCAGCGGCACCTGCCTGGGGATAGCGGTCCGCGTCCACCTGCTCGAGCAGGGCACGGGCTTCCATGACCCTTGAAGCGGCTTGGCGGATATCGTGATTGCCCGAAACCACCCGCTCCACCATGTCATCGAGGAAGGGATCGTTGAATGCCGCCCACCATTTGTCATCAGCGGCATACGCACCGGTGCGGACCGTGTTCTCAAATTGCTCCGGCACGGTGAATTCAGTGTCCGGGCGCGTATAATCCGCTCCCGCCTTCATACATCCGGTTGCTGGTAGAAAAAAGGCGATCAAAAGGCTTATCAATGCAGCGTATTTCACGGAACGTTACCTTGAATTCCTTCAGGGTTGTTGAAAGAAATTGGCCAGCCGTTTTTCGAGGGCCGCAAACCCGGCCGAGATGTCTCCTGCGATGGCTGCCACCAGGTCGGCCGCGTCCGGAATGTCTCTGATCAGGCCGGCCCCCTGGCCGCAGCATATCTCCGCTTCAGCAGCGTTGCCTAACAGCTGGGAGTGATATTGAGAGTGCCCTTCCAGAAAGTTGATGACGGTTTCAAGGGATGCACCGGATTCATGAAGCTTCATGTACTCTTCCGTAAAGCGGTTTTTCAGGTCCCGGGCCAGCATTTTCCCCTTGGGTATGGAGACCGTGCAGGCGTCGCGTGCTTCAACGATGGCGGATTTAACGCTTTCATGGCTTGCGGACTGCCGGGTGACCATGAAACGGGACCCCATGTAAACGCCGTCCGCACCCAGTGCCATGGCGGCAATCACCCCGCGGGCATCCGAGATGCCACCCCCGGTGATCACGGGGATATTGACGGCATCGGCGACCATGGGCGTCAGGGCAAACGTCGTCAACTCCGTCAGCCCCTTGTGGCCGCCGGCTTCATATCCTTCGCAGATGACCGCATCGACCCCTGCCGCTTGGGCTTTTCCGGCGTGTTCGGCAGTGGAGACGGCATGGAGAACCTTGATGCCGGCGGTCTTGAGCCGTTCGGTATAGACTTTCGGGCTGCCGACGGATACGACCGCCACCGGCACTTTTTCCTCGATGACGACGGCTACGACTTTTTCCGAGTACTTGGTGTCCTCCCCGAAGCCGACCACGATGTTAACGGCAAAGGGGGCGTCTGTCAGCTTTCGGATTTCCTGGATGCGTTCGCGTATCCGCTCCGCGGTCAGGTCCACATCATAGGTGATGTCGGGGGAGCCCGCGTTGGGGCCGAGCGTGCCGAGTCCCCCGGCCCCGGAGACGGCCGCGACCAGCGCGGGGCCTGAGACCCAGTTCATGGGGGCCTGAATGATGGGATAGCGGATGTTCAGGAGTTCACAGATTCGGTTTCCCTTCATGGTATTCTCCGTTTTTTTTGTCTTTGCTTTGCAGACCAGCGTATTTGATCATTGCGAAAAACTGTTTTCTGGCGGGTAAGCAGAAAAATTGTATCAGCAGTTTTTCCTTATACACTACCCCCAGAAAAAACCTTTTGTTTTTTTGTTCCGGATGATCAGCAGGGGCATTTTTTTTTCCATGTGGTTGAAATTTTCAGAAATGTTGCCAAGAAGCGTTGTGGGCGAGGCAATATCGCCCGTTGCACCGACAATGATCAGCTCGGCTTTGTCCTCGGTGGCGGCATCGTAGATTATTTCCGCCTGGTTTTCAGTCGGCGCGATTTCCCTGAAATGGCAGTGAATGGCGGCGGGTGATTGCTGGAAGTGTTCCAGAAACCGGGCGTATTCCTTGCGGAATCTTTCCTGCTGGATGCCGGCGCTGGTCAATGTGGTGGCGGGGAAATAGGTTTCGGCCGTGTCGTAAAGGAAATAACAGGAAAGTGCCGCCCCTGTTTTATCAGCGATATCGAGGGCGCGTTGAAAGGCGATCTGAGACTCCCTGGAGCAGTCGATGGCGCAGAGGATGGAACGAATCTGCATTTCCACTACTTCGGGAATGAACAGGATGTCGCAATCCGCTCCCGAGGCGATCTTTTGGCCGTATCGGGCCTCCCGGTTCGAGCCGTATTTCTGCCCGATGAGAAGCAGATCGATTTCGGCTTCACCGATGAAGTCGATGATGGCTGCGGATGCATCTTCTTCTTCGATGCGCGTTTCAATGGTCACCGGTTGGCTTTTTTCGAAATGATCGCCGACTTCATCCCGAATCTTTTTGAAAATGATCTCGCTGAGCACCTCTATGTCCGGGATTTCGCGCCCGCCCTTATCCGGCAGATCATATTCCTGGATGACATGGAGGAAAAAGGTTTTTTCCGCATCCACGGTTTGGGCAAAAAAAGCGGCGTATTCAACCAATACAGAATCAATATAGGTTAAATCCAGGCATGCGAGTATGTTTTTTATCCGTTCCATGCTTTATTGTCCTTTTTGGCGAACTTGAAACAGGCCCCGGAAAAAGACCGGACTACCGGTCTTTTTCCTGAAGCAGTTGCCTGATGATATCCTGGTAGGATTCCCGTTCGATCTCTTTGTCGCGCAATTCGTCTTTTTCAAATTCTTTTTCCAGCCCCTGCTTCAGGCTGTACCCCATGACAATCAATATCGCCGCAAAGGGCAACCCCGTGATGACGGCGGCCGTCTGCAGCGCGGTCAGGCCGCCGCCCATGAGAAGCACCGCCGCCATGACCCCCTGCAGCGCGGCCCAGAATATGCGCTGGGTGACAGGAGAGGTCAGCTTGCCGCCCGAGGTAAATGCGTCCACGACCAGGGACCCGGAATCAGAGGACGTAATGAAAAAGCTGAGCACCAGCAGGATGGCGGCAATATTCGCGGCCAGGGCGAAGGGGAAATGGTCCAGGAGCGCGTAGATCGAAATGGCGACGTTTTCCTTTGCCGGACCGGCAATGTCGGCAAGCCCTTTGAGCTCCAGCAGGATGGCCGATCCGCCGAAAGCGGTGACCCACAGGAACGTCAACAGCGTTGGTATAATCAGAACGCTCAGCACGAATTCCCTTATCGTCCGCCCCTTGGAGATGCGGGCGATGAACATGCCCACGAAGGGGGACCAGGAGATCCACCAGGACCAGTAAAAGACCGTCCATGAATTCTGCCAGTCGGTCTGCTCATAGCTTTCGGTCCAGAAGCTGATTTCAAAGAAACCGTCCAGGTAAGCCCCTATGTTTTGAAGGACCGCATCGAGGATAAATACGGTGGGGCCAAAAACCAGCAGAAACACGAGGAGTATCCCACCGAGGTTCAGGTTCAGCTCGGAGAGTCGCCTGACGCCGCGGTCCAGACCGGATGCCACCGAAACCGACACGGCAAGGGTGATGACCCCGATAAGCAGGATTTGCATGTTTGTAGAGACACTCAAGCCGAAGAGATGGTTCAACCCGGCATTGACCTGCTGGACACCAAAGCCCAGGGACGTGGCCAGGCCGAAAAGCGTTGCCAAAACAGCCAGCACGTCGATGATATCCCCCCAGATACCGTGCACTTTATCCCCCAGGAGCGGGTAAAAAACGGACCGTATGGCAAGGGGGAGCTTCCGGTTGAAGGAGAAAAATGCAAGCGCCATTCCAACGAGGGCATATATCCCCCATGGATGCAGCCCCCAGTGGAGAAACGTTGCCTTCATGGCCAGCTTTGCGGAAGCTGCCGTGGCGCTATCCCCCATGGGCGGATCCATGAAATGGTGGATGGGTTCCGCAACGCTCCAGAATAGAATGCCGATGCCCATACCCGCGGAAAACAGCATGGCGAACCAGGATATCCGCCCGAATTCCGGCACCGCATGTTTCCCGCCGAGCCGAATCCCGCCGTACTTGCTGAAAGCGAGATAGAGCATGAAAAACAGATAGGCGTTGACGCAAATGATGAAAAACCAGCCGAAATGATCCGATATCCATCCCTGTATGGCGGCAAATACGGATTTCATGGGTGCGCCAACGATCAGTGTCACCGCGATGAACAGCATCGCAAGAATGGCCGCGGGCCAGAAAACCGGGGGATGAATGTCAAAAAACCGGTTTTCCGGTGGCGTGTATTTCGGGTCGGTTTTTTTTTCAGGCATTTTTGGGGGCCTTCTCCTCTGTTTTCCGTACCCGTTCATCTGCATAAAGTGGAATTATTATGCAGGCATGTCTTTTTGTCAACCACCGCAGTTCTGAGGGGACAGGCTTTCATTCAGTCTCTGATGTTTGGATATTTTTTGCCTTTGCCGGTGACACCGGTCATCCCCGGAGGGGATATTCAATATAGCCGGTGGCTTCAGCCACCGGTAGGAAATAGACCCAATGAAAACGGAGTCCTG
>SKZX01000079.1 GCA_007127175.1 Desulfobacterales bacterium | reverse complement strand
CGGTGGATCAATTTCGGCATCCTGGCCTATTTCCTGGTGAAAGTGGTCGGGCCGATCCTGGTCAAATTCCTGTCCGGCCAGCAATCGGAAATCCGCGGGAAAATCGATCGGGTTCAGAAGGAAAAAGACGAGATACTTGCCAAGGTGCAGGAAGCCAGGGATTCGCTTGAAAACAGCGGCCCGCGCCTGGAAGAGATCAAGAACCGGATTGTCGAGCAGGGGGAGCGGCGGAAACAGGAGATTATTGACGAGGCCAATGATCACAGTCGCCTGATGATGACGCATGCGCAGCAGAGAATTGACAACCAGATATTTCAGGCCCGCAAAAAGCTGATGGATGACCTTCTGGATATGGCCATGGAAAAAGCCCTGGAGCGCCTGCCCCGGGAAATCACCGAAGAAGATGACAACAGGCTCATAGAAAAATATCTGCTTGCCGCATCGGCCAGGTAGGCCGGAATTTTTCCTTTAGCGGTCGGGCGTTTTTGCAGCTGAATGAATGCTGCTGCAATATGTGAGGGCACAGGGTCTTTTGCCAAAAAAGATAACCCGGGTGCCCTTTTTTTTGGCTTCCCGTCTACCGTATCGTTCCTTTTTCATTTTACCGGATATGACCCATGACACTGGCTGACAAACATTCATATCATTTTTCCGTCCGGATTGCTGTATTGCTGATGTTTGTCGCCTTTTTCTGGTGTTCCCCGGGCGTTGCTTCAGCTGCTGAGGTTTTTCGGGTGGGGAGCTACAACGTGGAAAACCTGTTTGACTTGAACCATGACGGCACCGAATACCCCGGTTATGTTCCCGGCGGCAAGTATGGCTGGACGCCTGATATGCTGGCAATGAAGGCGGAAAACCTGGCCCGCGTTCTTGCAGGCCTCAATGCGCAGATAGTGGCGCTCCAGGAGGTGGAGTCCATGGCAGCGCTCGACCATCTCCGTGATGCATTGAGGAAAAGGGGACTGGATTACCCCTGGGCTGCCATCACGGAGAAGGACGCCGCGGCAGTGCGCTGCGCGCTCCTTTCAATGTACCCCATAACCAAAAGCCGTTCTATCACGGTGCCCGGCCCGGCAAACCGCAGCATTCTCATGGCAACCGTAGATATTGATGAGGAGCCGCTGATTGTCTTCGTGAATCACTGGCGATCCAGAAATGCCGCTGAAAGCCACCGGTTGGTTTCGGCAGAAGCCCTTTACAAAGCCGTTTCAGCGCTGCCACCCGCAACGGATTACATCCTGATTGGCGATTTCAACGCCAATTACAATGAATTTGAAATTATTCGCGGTGATAAACGCGCCAATGACACCGGCGGCCGGACCGGCATCAACCATGTGCTGAAAACCATTTATGAAGATCGTCTGGTCGAGCCCGACATTCTGCTGCGGAAGCCTGAAAAGCATCTGCATTACAACCTGTGGCTGGAGTTGGCGGAAGACCGACGGTGGTCCTACCTTTTTTTCGGCCGGCCGCGCACCCTAGACAATTTCCTGCTGCCCGCCGCCCTCTTTGATGGTCAGGGGATTTCCTATGTAAAGCATTCCTTTGACACGTTTGATCCGCACTACCTGTTCAAAGACGGCCGGATATTCCGGTGGCAGCGGGAAGACGGGGGCAGGGGGCGGCACCTGGGAGAGGGGTATTCCGACCACCTGCCGATATATGCCTGCTTTGCCAAGGCCGGCTTTGAAACCGCAAACAGGGATGCGCCGTGCTACCCGGAACCTGTTGCCGCATCCATTGCAGACCTTTATGCGTCCAAGACGGGGGTTGTTCGTTACACGGTCGAAGACGCACGGGTCGTTTACAAACATCAAAACAATGCCGTCATCAAGCAGGCGGGCGGACGGGCCATTTATGTCTACGGTGCGGCTGCCGATCTCGATCCGGAGGTTTCTTATACTATTGTCATCAACCGGTTGAACCGCTTCCATGGCAACCTCCAGGTAAACGGCATTGAAAGCGCTGTGCCCAAAGGCGGGCCGGCGGATGTGCGCCCTTGCCTGTTAAGCGATCCGGCCACAGATATTTCCGATCCCCGCTATGAAAACGAGGTCATCGGCGTCCGGTCCGGCCGCTATGAAGACGGCAGGTTTTAGTATTTGCCCGATCGTTCCATAAAGCTGTTTTTCCGGGACAAGACGCTGGCCCCGGACCGAAACGGGCCCGTGGTGATTCAGAATGCGCGCATCGGTTTTCACGGGGCGCCGGAAATTGTCATTGAACGAAAAAGCCAGATTCATCCATTGCACTAGTCACTGTCATGGGGCTATAATCAACCGCAGGCTTTATCCGGGAAACTTTATCATTTACAGGCGCCCATCCAATGATCCGGCAGATTGAACTCATCAACTTCATGTCGCACCGGCATACGGTTATCGAACCCGCAAAGGGCCTCACGGTGATCATAGGGGACAACAACACCGGCAAGTCCGCCCTGGTCAGCGCCTTGCAGGTGCTGTGCAGAAATGCCCCCGGCGACTACATGGTCAGCCATGGTGAGCGGGAATGCATCGTCCGCGTGGTCACGGAAGAAGGGGATGACATTCAATGGCGAAGAAAAGGCCGGGCCGTGAGTTATGTCATCAACGGCACCGAGATCCATCGACTGGCGGGCGGCGTTCCGGAGGATCTCCACAAAAAACTCCGCCTCGGCCTGGTGGAAACGGAAAACGACCCCTTTGAAATCCATTTTGGCGAGCAGAAAAAGCCGATTTTCCTGCTCAATGAATCGGCGGCGCGCCGGGCGACGTTTTTCGCATCATCCTCCGATACGATCAAGCTCATTGAGATGCAGAACCTTCACCGGCGAAATGTGCAGGAGGCAAAAACCCGGGAAAACGAGTTGGCCCGCCGCGAAAGGGAACTCGATGCCCGCCTTGAGAAACTGGCGCCCATTGACGATCTGGGGTGCCGCATCGACATGGCAGAGGCCCTGCACCAGGAAATTTCCGATAATATTGAGGCGGCGTCCG
>SKZX01000420.1 GCA_007127175.1 Desulfobacterales bacterium | reverse complement strand
CTTCAGGGGCGCCCAGGTCCAGGTAAAATAGAGCCGTTCTTTCGCAGGCAAGGGCCTCCTCGTTGATGTATGAATGCTGCCGTGCGCCTTTGACAGCTGCCTGATACCGTTTCAGGGCCTGTTGCAATCGGTCGCCCCTGATTTGAAAGGGGTTTGTGCCGACTGCGAGCAGCTCCGCTTCAACAAGGTCATGCTTGTGTGCAAAGTTCTCAGGGCAAAGGGCCGACCACCGTTTCATTTGCTTCTGGCGCTTTCTGATTTCGGCCAGAAGCCGGCGCTTTTCAAACCCCTTGCATTTCCTCGCAAGGGCAGCCAGTGTCAGGCTGTAATAGAAATAGTGCTGCGGAACCAGGAGGGTGCCGATGGGAGCATCAATATGGCGGTCAAGTGTTTCGGCAACTGCCCGGGCCTCATTCAGGCGACCGTGGAGATAAAACAGCATGAGTTTGTAAAGAAGGGTGAAGCAGAGCCCGAAGATGTTGTTCTCACGGCGGAGGAGATCGGTATAGGTTTCTTCGTCAAAGCCGTTCCCGTCGAGACGGGTCGGGTCTGTGGTTTGACCCATGAGGCACTTTGCCATCTGGATGTTTTCCCTGAACCGGGCCGCGATAAAGGGATCCTTGACATGGTCCATCATTTTCTCGTGCTTCCGGGCTTCTGAAAGGATATCGTCCAAAGGATGGCCGATCATCAGGCGGCAATCCGTGGCAGCGTTCACGCTGTGCCCCGCGTAGATCAGGTTCCCGGCATCAAGGCTCTGCTGATAGGCTTTGCCGTATATTTCGATGTCGTGGCGGGCATGTTTTTTCCAATGCTGTATGAAAAAAGCAAAGGTATGGTAAAGCTGGCCGGCAAATCGCCGGTTGTTGTTTTTCCGGTTCATCTCAATCGCCGCCAGGCCCATTCGGTAGGCCGCATCGTAGTCGCCCAGCACGTTTTGAATGATGGCGGCGAAGCCGATGACCGCAATTTCATGATGCATTGAGGGCCCGTTTTTCATAAGCCCGTTTGCCGATTTAAGGACAAGAAAGGCGAACATGTTCCGGCTGACGTAAAAAGCCGGTGTTGCCATGGCCAGAAGCAGGTTGTTCAAGGCGATGCGCACCGGGTCGTCTGTTTGGGGCATGTCCGCGATATTGTCGATTTTGATTTTTCTGAGCCGCCAGACAGCCTTTACCAGTTCGACGAGGACCGGTCGTTTGCCGATGTCTGCGGTGGTGTTTATGCCAAACAGTTCAAGGGCCTTGACACCCAGGTCTATGGCTTCACTGAAGGACCGCTTGTTGGTGTGCAAAACGATCATCAATGTGGCTGCTTTTGCTTTGTCCACACTGGACGCGGCATTGGCCATGACAACACTGAAAAGCCGTTCGGCCTCTTCGAAATCCCTGGTGATATAGCGGCACTCCATCTGCTGGCTGAAAAGGGAAAAGCTCAGGTCGTAATCGGTAGCCCATGCGTTTTCCGGCAGCATGTCGATGCCGGCCTGCAGGTAGTTCACGGCAGCGGAGAAGGCCGCTGTATCCCGTGCCCTGGCGGCCGCTTGAAGGTTGAGGTGCGCCACCTGCAGGGCTTCAACAGGGTCGTTAACCCTGCTTCGACCCATGTTGAGATGGTCTGTAATGGCGAAAATGTGTTTGGGGCGTTTTTCTTCCGATGTGTTTTTCAGCAGCCTTTTGCCGATGCGGTAATGAATGCCGGATCGCACTTCAGGCGAAAGCAGGAAATAGGCGGCCTCGTAGATCCGGTCATGGATGAAACCGTAATGCCCTTGCCTTGAAACCAGAACCCCTTCCTGGATCACCTGGTCAAGGAGGTGAAAGATAGCCCCCATGGGTTTTTGTACTGCATCAGCAAGGGTTTCCGGGTCAAACCGGTTTCCGATGCATGCGCCTGCCCCGATGATTTCCCGGGCGTCGAAGGGCAGTTTTTCAAGCTTTTTCGTCATGAAATCGACAACATTGTCGGTCACCTGCAGATCCATTATGGCGGAAAGCTCGAAATGAAGTGTTCCGGAGCCGTCTATCCGCAAGAGGTTGTCCTCATAAAGCGTTTTTATAAATTGATTGATAAAAAAGGGATTGCCCAATGTCTTGGTCCGGATGATTTCCGCCAGGGGGTTGCAGCGATCCGGAGGGCACCTGAAGAGCGCTGTAAGAAGGGCGTTCACGTCTTCCACGTCCAGGGACGAAACGGCAATGTTTGTAAAACATACAGACGATGCCGACAAGGTGGCCATGGTCCGCCGCAGCGGGTGGTTTTCCGCCAGGCCGCTGTCCCGCCAGGCCCCGATCAGCAGGAAAAAATCCAGATCGCCGTCCTTTGCCAGTTTTTCAATAAGGTCCAGGCTGGCGGGGTCTGCTTTGTGCAAATCGTCAAGGAATAGGACCAATGGGTGCTCCAGGGCTGCAAAAACACTGATGAACCGTTTGAACACATCATTGAACAGGTTTTTCGCCTCCTCCGCGCCCAGTTCGGGAAGATCGGGCTGCACACCCATAACCGGTTCCATCAGGGGGATCATGTCCGTGATGATTCTGCCTGAATTGCCTATGGCCGAAACGATCTTTTCCTGCCATCGTTTTATGCTGTCCGGGCTCTGTGAAAGAATCTGCTCCGCAAGTTCCTGGAGGGCCTGGATGATTGCACTGTAAGGCACGTGCCGTCCCATTTGCCCGTATTTTCCGGCAAGAAAAAAGCCGCGGCGGGCAATGGCGGATTTTTCAATTTCGTTTGCCAGGGCCGACTTGCCGATACCGGGCTCGCCGGATATGAATAGGACCGCCATTTTTCCCGTTTCGGCCATATTTTCAAAAGCATCCTCGAGTTCACGAATCTGGCGCTGCCTGCCCGCCAGCAAACGGGGCATGGAGAATGTGAGGCTGACGTCCTGCAATCCCAAGGGAAATTCAATGTGTTTTTCACCGCGCTCCATGGCGTCACGGCATTTCCTGAGGTCTGATGCGAGGCCGAATCCGCTCTGG
>SKZX01000300.1 GCA_007127175.1 Desulfobacterales bacterium | reverse complement strand
TCCCTGATCGTGCTCGGCGACCACGTCACCCTGGAGGCCGGCACCGGCTGCGTCCACACCGCACCCGGCCACGGCCGGGAGGACTATGAGACCGGGCTTGCCTATGGGCTGGAAGCCTACTCGCCGGTTGATGAAAACGGTCTGCTGACCGAAGAAACAGGCGAGTTTTCCGGCCAGTTCGTTTTCAAGGCGGACCCCAACATTATAGAACGGCTTGATGCCAACGGCATGCTCATGGCACAGGAAAACAAGCGCCATTCCTACCCGCATTGCTGGCGCTGCAAAAAGCCGGTCATATTCCGGGCCACACCCCAGTGGTTTATTTCCATGGAGAAAAACGACCTTCGAAAAAAATCTCTTGAAGCCATTGACACGGTCACCTGGATCCCCGCGTGGGGCAGGGAACGCATTTACAACATGATCCGGCACCGGCCGGACTGGTGCGTTTCCCGCCAGCGGTCATGGGGGGTTCCCATTACCATGTTCTTCTGCCGGGCATGCGGCGAGGTGACCATAAACCAGGAAATTGTCGACAAGATTTACGACATTTACAAGGCCCATGGGGCGGACATCTGGTTTGAAAAGGACGCGGCCTTTTTTCTGCCGGACGATACCGCCTGCACCGCCTGCGGCGGCACTGAATTTGACAAGGAAACCGACATTTTGGACGTGTGGTTTGATTCCGGCGTCAGCCACGCGGCGGTGCTTGAGCCCAGGGAGAACCTCCACTGGCCGGCCGAGCTGTACCTCGAAGGGTCGGATCAGCACCGCGGCTGGTTTCACAGCTCCCTGCTCACGGCCGTTGGCCTCAAAGGCGCAGCACCCTACAGGTCTGTTCTGACCCATGGGTTTGTGGTGGACGGGCAGGGGAAAAAAATGTCCAAGTCCGTGGGCAACGTGATCGCCCCCAAAAAGGTGATCGATCGTTTTGGTGCTGAAATATTGCGCTTGTGGGTGGCCGCATCGGATTACAAGGACGACATCCGCATATCGGACAATATCCTGCAGCAATTGAGCGACGCCTACCGCCGCATCCGGAATACCTGCCGGTTCATTTTAGGCAATATCAACGATTTCAGCCCGGCTGAAAATGCCTGCCCATACGAAGAGATGACCGAACTCGACCGGTTTATGCTCCACCGGCTGCAAACGCTTGTCAAGCGCTGCGTGCAGGCTTACGATACTTACGACTTCCACGTGATTTATCACGGGCTCTACAATTTCTGCACCCTTGACCTGTCCGCGTTTTACCTGGACATCCTCAAGGACCGGCTCTACACGTCCGAGCCCGGTTCATTGGTCCGACGGAGCGCCCAGACCGGCATGTTCCGGGTACTGGACGCCATCACCCGCATCATGGCCCCGATCCTGCCCTTTACGGCAGAGGAAATATGGACCTACCTGCCGCTTGCCGGCAAGGCGGAAAGCGTTCACCTGACAGACCTGCCTCAATTCGATGTGACCTTAGTGGATGACGGACTGGCAGATAAATGGGAAAACCTGCTGAAGGTGAGGGGCGAGGTGACCCGGATCATGGAAAAAGCCCGCACCGAAAAGGTCATCGGGCATTCTCTGGACGCACGGGTTGAGATAGCTGGTAAAGGCCCGCTTTTTGATCTGCTGCAGCAATACGAACCGGAGCTTCGCGCTTTTTTCATCGTGTCATCCGCAGGTCTTGCAGAAGGCGAGGCAGGGGAGGGGTTCATGGAAACCGGCCTGGAAGGGCTTAAAATCCGGGTCACGCCTTCGGGTGGGGATAAATGTGAGCGCTGCTGGGTTTATGACGGCAGCGTCGGTGAAGACACCGACCACCCGACGGTCTGCAGCCGGTGCCGCAGTGTGCTCACGAACATCGCTATGTAACCTTTCCGGACCGTTTTTTTCATGAATGATACAAAAAAACACATGCGATTCGGGGTGATATGCGCTGCTGTGGTGTTTCTGGACCAGTTGACGAAATGGCTGGTCCTTGCATATATCCCCTTGTACACGCGCATTACGGTCATCCCCGGATTTTTCAACCTTGTTCACGTGCAGAACCCCGGGGGCGCTTTCGGCCTATTTTCCGATCATGGCGCCCTGGTGCGTTTCATTCTGTTTATCTGCGTGGCATGCGTTGCCGCAGGACTCGTGTTTTACCTGCATTGGCGCACACCTGCCAAACACTGGCCGCTGACCGGGGGATTCGCGCTGATTTTCGGCGGGGCCGCAGGCAACCTCATTGACCGTATCCGGCATGGCAAGGTGGTAGATTTTATCGACCTTCATCTCGGGGGCTATCACTGGCCGGCGTTCAACATCGCAGACAGCGCCATATCCGTTGGGATGGTGGTGTTTGCCTATTACCTGATAGTAAAAAAGATCCCCGAATAAACAATGTCATTTATACGCTGCGGATACGGACGCGCATATGCAACGGTTTTGATATGCCCAGGAAAAGTTTGATATAATTTCGGTGTTTACCATGCCCAAAAATTGTATGGTCGTAAATACGGAGGTTATTTAGGTTTGGAAGGGCATGGTCCTTTTTATGATGTTTATGGGCTCCAGAGATTCATGTCCATATAGCCGGTGTTAATATGTCCTGAAGGCGTATGATCGTATGTTATGATCGCATATGCGGTGTTTATATGCCCCGGAGGGGCATGGTAGTGTAGCCGGTGGTTTCAACCACCGGTTTGGGATAAGCATAAGAAATACAGAGTCCTGAAGGGACGACATATATACCGGATATAATCTATGTCGTCCCTTCAGGACTCGGGTTTAATTGGGTCAATGGTCAACCGGTGGTTGAAACCACCGGCTATATTGTATATCCCCTCCGGGGATTTCAGCAGGAGAGAGACCGGAGTGTCTGTCTCCCGGGTCGAAACCAAAACCCTCCAGGGGACAGACTTCCAGTCTGTCTCCCGGGTTAAAACCAAAACCCCAAGGGTATGAAACCCTATTCCATACTCCGGGTTCACGCAAAACACCAGGGTGCTT
>SKZX01000009.1 GCA_007127175.1 Desulfobacterales bacterium | reverse complement strand
TTGCCGGCCACCGCCATAAGGCAGACGCGCTCGCGGGCCATGCCCGTTTCCGCGCACATCCGGCTGATTTCCGCGTTTACGGCATCGATGATCAGGCCATGAAGATGGTCCAGCCCGCCCGGCGTATTCGCATAATGGATGCGTCCCAGGATATCGGGGCTGATTTCACCCTGGGGATTGTCAAACGTGGTCTGGAAAAGGCTTTTCCCGGCGGCGAGATCCCTCATGTCCATCACGACCCGGGTGGTGCCGAGATCAACGGCGATACCGATTACCGGCCGGGGGTCGTCGACCGGCAGCACGTCGACAAGATACACATGGCCGCCGCTCCCGAAAAAAACACAGTTGCATCGATACTGCCAGGCCTTCAGCCGCTCCGGAATGCCTTTCATCACTCCCGGGTCGATCTGGATGGCTGCAGCCCCGGTTTTACGCAGAAGCGCCTTTTTCAACCGGTCGGCATCCGCCGTATTGTCGTTGAGCGATGGCGGTTCCAATGCGATGTGCGCCACCCATCCGGGTTCATGCGTGTCCATGCACTCTGTCACCTTTAAAATAGTTGCGGGTCATCAGGCGCTCCCGCAGGGCGGGGTGATGCTGCTTCCCACACAAAGAAAGGCGCCCGCAAAGGGCGCCCCAGGATCTTGAGCAGAGGTCTTTTGTCTTCAGCGGCAAAGAAACAAACGCTGATAGCTACAAATGAAACACCATGTCGCGTGCCACGGCGAAGCATTCAAGGGAACTGTTTTTTCCGGCGACATGTTCAACGCAACGGTCGATGATGGCGTCCATGCCCGCATCCGTGCGCTCCTGGTTCAGATGAAAGATCCCCAGTCGCCCGACCCCGGCATCCATGGCCAGCTTCAAGGTATCCATATAGCTGGAATGACCCCACTCGATGCTTTCAGCGTATTCCTCGGGCGTATATTCGCCGTCATGGAACAAAAGGTCCGCCCCTGCGCAGAATTCGACGTATTTTTCATATGGGAGCCCCCCTTCATGGGTGAACCCCAGTTCGTTGTCGGTCAAAAATACAAAGCGCCGGCCGTCTTCCTCAAAGCTGTAGCCGCACCCGCCGTTCGGGTGGCTCAGAAAAATAGGGGTTACGTTGACCGAACCGATGGAAAAGGTTCCGGGGCATCCGTTCTTATAACTGATGGAGGCCTTTAAATCCGAGTATCGAACCGGGAAATGGGGCGGACGCATCAGCTTTGTAACGATGGTCTCGATATATTTGCCCGGGAAAGGGCAGCGATGCATGTGAATCTCAGATTTCTCCAGGTGCAGGGGCTTGAAAAAAGGAAATCCCATCAGGTGATCCCAGTGGGAATGGGTAAAAACAAAATTAAAAATCGACCGGTCTTCGCTGAGCAGCTGGTTGCCGAGACGGCGTATTCCCGTGCCGGCGTCCACGATAATCAGGTCGTCGCTTCTGGTCCGGATTTCAATGCACGTGGTATCGCCGCCGTATTTGTCGTACTCGGCCCCTGATACGGGGGTCGACCCCCTTGATCCCCAGCACTTGATATACATGGATTCCCTTTACCTGATCCAGCAAAGGCCTGCTATTGGTTATGGGTTGAATGGTTGAAGGAACCGCATAATAACTACCAGAAACAGCAAGAACGATATCTTTTCAAGGAATATATCAGATTATGCAGACGCCTGCAAGCGTATACCACACATGGTCATCAGACCGCTTTTGCCGAATTTCGGCACCCCGGTGACGCAGTTCGTCTTCAACCTGCATGCACTGGCTTCGGAGAAGACCGGAAAGCACAAACCATTTTTTTTTCAAAAAACCGGGACTCCCTATCAGTTTTTTCATCACATCGTAATGAATGTTGGCAACCAGAAGGTCCGCGTCCACGGAAATAAAATCCGAGGCGCAGCCATGAACCGCCAGAACGCGGTCTTCCATCCCGTTTCTAAGAATATTATCCCTTGCGGTTTGCGCAGCCAGGTAATTATTATCCACGGCCAGCGTATGGGTGCTTCCCATGCGGGCCGCCGCAAGGGCAAGAAGCCCGGTGCCGCAGCCCAGGTCAATCGTCCGTGAAACGGCGTTATTGGATAAAACAAAATCCAGGGCACGGATGCAGTCCCGGGTGGTGGTGTGCGATCCGGAGCCGAAAACCACGCCCGGGTCCAGAAGAATCCGGTTCGGATCTCTGCTCGCATTGTAAGCCAGCCACGGCGGCAGAACATGCAGTCCGGCGGCTGAAAATGCGCACATCCCGCTGCCGACCCAATCCTCGTAGGGCATAACAAAACGGTCTTTCAATACCAGCCCGTCATCTGCATGCACCAGCGATTCGACCTGCTTGTCTGCCGGTCGGGAAAAAAAAAGAAAGGAACTGTCCGCCTCCTGCCAGTTGCCAATGAACCCGTCCCCGAGGCCGACCCAGTCATTGGCCACTTTACCGTTTATATAATAAATATACAAATTATCATACGGCATGCGCCCCAGTCCCGGAGACATCAATCATCCTTCATAAAAACATCAAACGCCTTGTATGCAGCCTTTATGACGGGACTGTCCTCCGGCATTTCGATCATGGGCCGGCCGGCAAAATCAAACTCATACACCATGTCGTCTGCAGGAACCGAGCCAATATATTCAATACCGGCGCTGTCTATCATATCAAGGACATCTTTCGGGGGGTCTGCCTTTACCTGGTTGATGATGATGCAGCTCCGCCTGACACCGATATTGAGGCTGCCGGCCAGCTCGTGTATGCGGATCGCCGCCTGCAGCCCCCTGCGGGAAGCGTCCGTGACAATCAGCAAAACGTCGATGTTTTTGGTGGTTAACCGGCTGATGTGCTCCATGCCGGCCTCGTTGTCCATGACGATATAGGGATAATTTTCCGTCAGGCGCTCGAGGAAATTGGAAAGAAGCGTATTGGCCGCACAGTAGCATCCGGCTCCTTCAGGCTGCCCCATGACGATCAGGTCGACATCACCGGACTCGATCACGGCCTGCTCAAGGCGCATGGAG
>SKZX01000360.1 GCA_007127175.1 Desulfobacterales bacterium | reverse complement strand
CACGATATGGCCGGTTTCTCCTGGCTTGGTGATTTCCTTACCTTCATCGTCGGCCAGGGTCACATCATACATGAACGCCGGGCTCCCGAACGAACCGAAGCGCATTTTCCCCTCCATCCACGGCCCGTTCCCGATCATGGCCGTCGATTCGGTCTGGCCGTAGAAGTCCCGGATCTCCGTACCGGTATGCTTTTTCCACTGCGTGATGACTTCCGGGTTGAGCGGTTCACCCGCACTGACGGAAAATTTCAGGTTCGAGAAGTCGAACTGGGTCAGGTCCAGCCCCACGAAAGCCCGCCATGCGGTCGGGGGGGCGCAGAAGGTGGCCACCTTGTACTTGGAAACATAATCCAGGTAAGTCTTTGGATCGAGTGCGGCAAAGTTGAACCCGGCGACGATCGCACCGACATTGAGGGGCGCGAAAAAGCTGCTCCAGGCCCACTTGGCCCAGCCCGGTGCGCTCAGGTTATGGTGGACTTCACCGGGGCGCATGCCGATCATGACCGCGGAGGACAGGTGGCCCAAAGGATAGGAGTACGCGCTGTGTCCCACCAGCTTGGGCAGTCCGGTTGTGCCGGAGGTAAAAAAGCAGTATACCACGTCGTCTTTTTTGATCTCCGCGCCTTTTGCTTCCGGGGACTCACCGGCAAGATCGTCAAAACTGGTCCAGCCTTCTTTTTTCCCCAGAACCAGCTTCACTTTCGGTTTGCTGCCGGTGCTCTGGATGGCGTCGTCAATGAGGTCCGTGAAGCTCTGGTCCGCAACGATCGTGTCCGGCAGGTAGCTCTGGAACCGGAACTGCATTTCCCGGGCGGTCATGGAGGTGGCGGTTGGCACATTGATGAGCCCGCCCTTGAGGGACGCCAGGGTGGATATCCAGGTTTCGGGAACAATGGGCAGCATCATGTACATGTTGTCACCGACCTTGGCACCGTTTTTATAAAGAAAGTTCAGGCATTTGTTGGACTCTGCGGCCAACTCCCGGTATGTCATGGTCCTTTCTTTGCCGGTGGACATATCGGCCCACAGCAACGCCGGCTGGTCGCCGCGCTCACGCACGTGCAGGCCTTCGAAGATCTCCTCCACCCAGTTAAAGGTTGCCGGCAGTTCGGTACCGTTGAGCTTTTCAAAAAAGGCCTTGGCCGCTTGCCTGCGATCTTCCAGGTTTTCGATGGTATTGAGTTTCATCGCCTCCTTGTAATACGATTCCATGCTCATCAGATTCCTCCTCGTTGATTTGGGTTTAAACAGGCTTTCACCAAAAGACCTATGCTCGTTTACAAAATTACAGGTTTCTGTTCTAAACGATGTTTAGGGTCTTTAAAGTATGACACCGTCCGCCTGACGGCGCCAATAATTGTTTTTCACTTTATTCGAACCAGCTATGTTTTAGTTCAAGCCCCCTTTCAATTTCACGTTAATGGTGACGACTTTTATGGGTTTATCAATGTTAAAACCCTCCCGGTACCGACTGTCTTTCCAGGCTATTTCATTTTCCATTCAGGGTTGCGCTTGCTCAAAAAAGCATCGACGCCCTCATGGGCGTCTTCGGTGCTGCAAAGCAGGGCAAAATGGTTGTTGACCAACTCAAAGGCCTTCTCGTATTCCAGGTCCTGCATTTTATAAAATGACCGCTTGCCGAGCTGGAGGGCAAGCGGGCTTTTTTTTGCCAGCTTGGCGGCCAGCAAAAGGGTTTCATCGGCCAGCGCTTCCGGCGGCACCACCTTGTTGACCAGGCCGATTCTATAGGCTTCGTCAGCATCGATCATGTCGCCGGTAAGCAGCAGCTCCAGGGCTTTTTTCCTCCCGACGCACCGCGCAAGCGGAACGGCCGGCCCCATGCAGAAAAGTCCGATATTGACGGCAGTGGCTCCGAAACGGGCGCCGGCGGCGGCTACGGCCAAATCAGCGGAAGCGACGATGGCAATGCCGTTGGCAATAGCCAGGTCATGGACGCTGGCGATTACAGGGGTACCCATTTTCGACATACGCAGGGCCATTTCCTCCATCCGGCCCACCCATTGATAATACTCCAGGCATTGCTTTCCTTCCAGCTCGTTGACGTCGATGCCGGCGCAAAAAGCCTTTCCCTCGCCGCGAATGACAACAACCCGGACATCCGGATCGGCTTCGCATTCCTCAAGCGCGCTGTTGAATTCCTTGGCAAGAACCGAGCTGAAGGTGTTGAGCTGTTTTGGCCGGTTCAAGGTGATAAAACCGATATGGTCCCGGCGATCCAGCAGAATCGTTTCATATCCCATCCAAAAGGCCTCCCTGGTTGGTGTTAGCCGGCATTAGTGTTTCTTCTGTTTTTTCCTGTCCCCGATCACGTGGTTGGCAATGACCATTTTCTGAATCTGGCTCGTTCCCTCATAAATGGTTAACACCCGGGCATCCCTGTAAAACCGCTCAACGGGAAATTCCCGCGTATAACCGTAGCCGCCGTATATCTGAATGGCCTGTCCGGTCACGCGGTTGGCCATTTCCGAGGCGAACAGCTTGGCGATGGATGCTTCCTTGCTGCATTTTTCCCCGCGATCCTTTTTTGCCGCGGCATTTAAGACCAGAAGGCGCGCCGCTTCCACGTCCACGGCCATATCGGCGATGATCCATCTCAACCCCTGGTTGTCGGCAATGGGGCGGCCGAACTGCACCCGCTTTTTCGAATAATCCACCGCGTGATCCAGGGCCGCCTGCCCCAACCCCAGCGACAGTGCCGCAATGCCGATCCGGCCGTCATCAAGGCCTGACATGGCCACGACAAACCCGTCTCCCTCCCTTCCAAGGAGATGATCGGCCGGCACCTTGCAGTTGTTAAGCAACAGGTCGGTGGTATCGGAGGCGCATTGCCCCATTTTGTCTTCCAGCCGGCCCGTTTCAAACCCCTCCATGTCCCTTGTCACCAGAAACGCGGAAATACCCTTGTGGCCATCATCCGGATCCGTTTTCGCCAGAACGATGAACAATCCGGAAGTCGCCCCCCCGGTGATCCACCTTTTCGTTCCGTT
>SKZX01000340.1 GCA_007127175.1 Desulfobacterales bacterium | reverse complement strand
TTCTCGTTAAATTATAAAACAAGAAATTATAGATTTATAACAGAATTTGTCAACAAAAAAAACAAGTAAAAGGGGTCCACCCGAAAAACGGGTGGACCCCTTTTGGTCAGCGATCGCGGCAGGGATTATCCCCCGACTTCTTCCTTAACCCCCACAACCGTTTTAAAGAGTAACGTCAATACCAGAAACCCGATCGCATAAACGCCGATGGAAATGGCCACTTCAGGAACCGTCGGAATATATTCGTTTACTTCGTGAAGCGGGTTAGGGATAAAACCGCCCGAAATCAGCCCCAGCCCTTTGTCGATCCAGGAGCCGAAGAAAACAAAAAGGCAGGCCAGGCCAAGCACATACTCGTTTTTGCGTGCATCCGGGATGACCAGCAGGACAGCCGCTGTCATCAGCATCAAAAGGGAGGCCCACATCCACGGTACCAGGGCGCCTTTTCCGTCAAGGCCGAAGAACAGGTAAATCTTGTGGTCCATGTGCTCCGGCAGCTGGCTGTAAAAGGTCACGAAAACTTCACAGAAAAACAGGAAAAGGCTGGCGAAGGTCGCGTAACAGACGATTTTCGCAAGGGTCTGGATCGGCTTTTTTCCCACGTCAAAGTTGGTGAATTTTCGCAGGATAAAACTTAAGAGGATCAAAAAGGCCGGTCCCGCGGCAAAGGCCGAGGCCAGAAACTTGGGCGCCAGAACGGCAGACAGCCAGAAACCCCGCCCGGGAAGACCGGAGTACAGGAACGCCGTTACGGTGTGAATGCTGACCGCAAAGGGGATTGAAAGATAAATCAACGGTTTCAGCCACCATTCCGGGGGCACGCCCTCTTTCTCCGCGGACAGGACGTTCCAGCCGATGATAATGTTTAAAAACAGGTAGCCGTTGAGCACGACCATATCCCAGAACAGCACGGAATGCGGTGTGGGATACAGGATCACGTTCAGCAGGCGCATGGGCTGCCCCAAGTCGACAATGATGAACAGCAGACACATGAGCACGGCGGACACCGCCAGGAATTCGCCCAGGACCGTCATTTTGCCGAATTCTTTGTAATCGTGAAGATAATAGGGGATTACGAGCATGACCGCCGAAGCGGCGACGCCGACCAGGAAGGTAAACTGTGCAATGTAAAACCCCCACGTGACATCCCGGTTCATGCCGGTGATGCCCAGGCCGAATTCAAGCTGCTGCATGTAAAACATAAAACCGATGCCTATCAGGACCAGCAGCCCCAGGACCAGCGTCCAGTAATATTTGCTTCCACTTAGCGCTTTTTCTAGCATAGCTCCCTCATACGATGGTCATATGATATAAAATACAGATGGAAGGGTACCCAGTTCCGCCTTCCGGGTGATGGCGTATTTTTCCGCAAGCAATTTCCGGATATCTGATCCCGGATCTTCCAGGTCCCCAAAAATCAGGGCCCCGTTGGAGGCTTCCACACAAGCCGGGGCCTCCCCCCGGGCCAGTCGTTCCGCGCAGAAATTGCATTTTTCAACCACGCCTTTCATTCGAAGCGTGAAATTGGGCTGGATCTCATCAAGGGCCTCCCGCGGATCACGGTAGTTGAAACTCCGGGCACCGTAGGGGCATCCCGCCATGCAGAACCGGCAGCCGATGCAGCGGTGGTAATCCATCAGCACCAGCCCGTCCCTTTCGCGCTTGAAGGTCGCCCGGGTAGGGCAGACCCGCACGCAGGGCGGGTTGTTGCAGTGGTTGCACAAAACCGGGATTTCAGTGCGCTTCAGGTGGTCGGAAACAAACTGATGGTCCTGGTCCAGAAAGGCGTTTTTGAACTTGGTCGGCCATATCCACTTGATCTCGTGATTTTTGGCGCCGAGTTTGCCGACAAAGTCAGGGACGTTGTGCACCTTGTGGCATGCCTGCTGAATATTCCTGTTGATCCGGCTGTTGATTTTTCGCGTGTCGATCACCATGCCCCACCGGCTTGCTGCCAGGGCCTCCGGCCGCGATTTGTACCGGGGCGGTCCGGCATCGACCGGTGCCGCATCGGTCAACCGGGGGACCATCCCGATCAGAACGGACCCGGCACCCACGCCGAGAACCGTGTATCCGGCGGTTTTAAGGAAGTTTCGTCTGCTGTTTTCCATCAGTTATTCTCCTCCGGGTATGTATGACAGTCCCAGCAATAAGGACTTACCGAAACATAATCGTGGCACCTGTCGCAGAAATCCGCCTTGTTGGAGTGGCAGTCCATGCAGGTGTCCGTGAGGCTGGCGACATACTCATCACCGTCTTCAGACACATAAATCCGGTAGCCGTCTCTGGCCACCGCATCGCGCCACTGGTTGAGCAGCTGCATGTGCTCCTTGGTCATAAACGCGGTTTCTTCAATGCACTTTTCAGCCTGCTTCGCCTTGTCTGTCAATTCCAGTTCCGGCGCCGGGCTCGATGCGCCCCGGTTGTACCAGAACGGAAAAGCCAGGATCACGAAAAAGATGACCAGGCCGGTGACAATTTTTCCCTTATCATACATCGGCTTCCACCTCCGCTTCTTCGTTCAGGGGTTCGAAACGCAGGTTGGTGGTGCGTTCGATTTCGCCCTCCATTACCAGCGCATTTCCAACCAGCTCGTGCACCCCGCAGACACCAACTTCGGGAACCCAGTATTCCATCAAGGGCGGCAGGGCAGCCCGGTCGATGGCGCAGACGCAGGAGAGCATATTCACGCCATGTTTTTCATGGACATACCTGACGGCATTGGCCCTGGGCAGGCCGCCGCGCAGGCGAAGATCCATGATTTCCTCGGTATTGAGACCCGATCCGGACCCGCAGCAGAATGTCTGCTCCCGGATGGTGCTTTCGGGCATCTCGCAGAAATTGTTGCATACCGCGTTCAGTACGTAGCGCGGCTCATCGAACAACCCCATCGCCCGGGCCGGATTGCACGAATCGTGATACGTCACCGTGTACATGTCGTTCCGGCTTGGGTCCATCTTCAACTTGTTGTGGCGGATGAGGTCCGCGGTGAATTCGGTAATATGAACCATCCGAGTGGATGCGGCGTTGTCGAAGCGCGTGCCGGTGATCGGGTTGACCGGCACCTCCCCGAAATCAACGGGGCCGTTCATGGTGTCCATGTACTGGTGGATGACCCGCCACATATGGCCGCACTCACCGCCCAGGATCCACTTGACGCCCAGCCGCTTCGCTTCGGCGTACATTTTGGCGTTCAGCCGCTTCATCATTTCAGAGGAGGTGAACAGGCCGAAGTTGCCGCCTTCCGATGCATAGGTGCTGAAGGTGTAATCCAGGCCGATTTGTTCGAAGAGCATGATGTAGCCCATCATCGCATATGTGCCGGGGTCGGCAAAGGCGTCGCCTGACGGGGTGATGAAAAGGATTTCAGCGCCTTTACGGTTGAAGGAGGGCTCGATCTTCTTGCCGGTGATCTCCTCGATATCATCGCAGAAAAACTCGATCATCTCTTTGAACGCATGCGGCTGGATACCCAGGTGGTTGCCCGTTCTGAAACAGTTGGCCGCCGGTTCAAGGATCCAGTTGATGTTGAGGCCCAAAAGGGTCAGCAGTTCGCGGGCCATCATGGTGACCTCGGCGGTGTCGATTCCGTATGGACAATATACGGAGCAGCGCCGGCATTCGGTGCACTGGTAAAAATAGGTGAACCACTCTTTGATCACTTCCTTGGTCAACGGACGCGCACCGGCGATTTTCTTGAGTATTTTGCCGGCCCGGGTAAAATCGTTGCGGTAAACGGAGCGAAGCAGCTCAGCCCGCAGCACGGGCATGTTTTTGGGGTCGCCCGTGCCGATGAAAAAGTGGCATTTGTCCGCACACGCGCCGCAGCGGACGCAGGTGTCCATGAATATTTTCAAGGAACGGTACTTGCCCAGAAGGTCCTTGAAGCCGTCATGGACAATCTGCTGCCAGTTGTCCGGAAGCGGCCATTCCTCATCCGCAGGGGACCATTCATCGACCGTTGTCGTTGGCAGCGACAGATATTCAAGGTTTTTCTTTTTTGTCGGGTAACAGAATTTTCCTGCCGAAAGATCGGGGGGGACTTCCTCCCACGGTTTTTTCGGCGGTGTATGATCGATATTTTCTATGAGCGCTTCTGGTTTGGATGTGTCGACCATTTCTACTCCTTTTCAACTGGAAGGCCAGCCTCTTTCATTTTTTCTCTGAAATCGTCTTCATACTCTTCGTATGTGTGCGTTTTAACAGGATAGTTCCACGGATTGACATGCCTTACCGCCCGGCTGTTGTTGGGAAGATTCCGCGTCGGGCTTAAAAACACCCCCCCCATATGCATGAGCTTGCTGAAGGGGATATATGCCACAAGAAGTGACACGAAAAACATGTGAACGTAAAAAAGAGCGCTGATATCGCCTTCAGGTATGGCGGGCCTGAACGTCGCCAGCCCCATGGTCAACTCCTTGACAGCGGCGACATCGACTTTGGCGAAATGCCGCATCAATATGCCGGTGGCGGCGATTCCGATGATCAGCAGCAGCGGGAAATAGTCTGCCGCCATGGATATGTATTTCACCTTGGGCAGAACAATCCGCCGGACAAGAAGAAGCATCGCCATACCAAGCAGAACGACACCGGACAGGTACATGCCGGGCGCCCCCACCTGCATCATGCCGTCGACTTTTGCCAGCATCTCGACGAAAAAAGGGACGGGTTCTGCAAAGAAGCGCAAATGGCGGACAATGGTCACCAGGAATGCATAGTGGAACAGGATGGCAAACAGCCAGAGCCAGACCACCCATTTGTAATAGATTTTCTGGTATCCGCCTGCATCGCTGAATCCCACACGGCTGTTCTTGAACAGGGACCTGAAAAGCAGAATTTCGAGCGCCATTCTGCCGATAACGCCGATAGTGTTGTACGGGCTGTCAAACTTGTCATGCTTGACCCATGGCAACGACTTCTGCTGCCCGCTGGTTGTGGGGATTCTGAACGGCACCGGGGTTTTTCCCCAACCGATAATCCGGTTGGCAAAACCCGCAACGAAAACGATCAGCGCCACGTAAGGAATGAAAATGCCGAAAAGCCCCTCGAGGCCTGCCACTGCGACACCCGCATAAGCGAGCAGGCCGAGTAAAACGACTGCAATGAGGGAATACAAGTATGCTGCATTCATTGATCACCACCTCACTTTGCCGGACTTGGGGGCGGCACTGTTCTCCTGTGCGTCCCCTTACCGGTCTGCGGTTAATACGTATAACGTTATCTGGCAAGCTCCGGATCGATTTCCGGGAGCTCGCATATCAAATCTTTTTTGATCAGCAGTTGCCTGACATTGTCCCGTGCCTGGCTCGCCCGCAGTGTGTATATAATTTTTTTGTTTTCCATGTAGAGGTCGAAGGCATAAAGCATGGCCGTATCGATCCTGGAAAAGACAACTTCCTTTTCCTGCCCGGACAACTGTGATCCAGCGCTTACAATGGCTTTGAGTTCGTAGATGAAACCCAGGGCCAGGGCAGGGGTAAACTCCTGGACGGCACGAAGCTTTACAACGGGTTCCAGTATTTTTCTGGTGGCTTCCGGGTTGAACCGGGGTGCGGTCAAGGCGTCATAGAGGTCGGTCAACCCGGTTTTCAGCGTCGCACCGACCGGGTTTGAAAACGAATCGATTGTATTTCTGAAAAAAAAGGCGGATTCGGCCGGGTACGTTGAAAACAACGCATCCAGCCATTTTCCCAGCCATTTGTCTTTGTTCTGTTGAAATATGCGCACGGCTTATTAAATTTTATTGATATCGTTTTTCTTTTTTTACATTATATTGTACGAAAAGCGCTCTGCTTAAGCTGATAAAGCCTATATAACCGTATACAAACCGGCGCCCTGTTTCGCAGGGCAGCCTATAAACCCAGATTTACTACAAAATCAAAGGGAACGACTATATTCAAAAACTAAACGGTTGTCAAGAAAATTTAATTTTTCACTCGATTTCAAATACAGGTCCAGGTTTGTCTATGCGAAAAACAAAAATCAAAGAACTGCTTTTGTCCGACAGGGAGAAAAGCGCTGTTCAGATCAGGGGGTGGGTGAGGACGCGCAGGGACTCAAAATCCTTTTCGTTCGTTGAAATAAACGACGGCTCCTGCCTTTCGGGGATACAGGTCATTGCCGAAGATCACCTTGACAATTACGAAGAAATCCGCCGGCTGACCACGGGCTCGGCCGTGGCCGTCACCGGCGGTTTGCGGCCGTCACCCGGCAAGGGTCAGAAATGGGAAGTTCTGGCTTCCCGCATCCATATATACCAGATCGCCCCCGACGCCTATCCGCTTCAGAAAAAACGGCATACCGACGAATTCTTGAGGACCATCGGCCACCTTCGCCCCCGAACCAACAAGTACGGGGCGGTTTTTCGCATAAGATCCGAAGCGGCCCATGAAATTCACCGCTTTTTTCAAGAAAGAAACTTCGTTTACGTGCACACACCCATTCTGACCGGCTCCGATTGCGAGGGCGCCGGAGAACTGTTCCGCGTAACCACAATGGAACCGGGTAATGAGAATCAAGCCGGAAACGATACCGCTGATGTCTATGCCCGCGATTTTTTCGGCCGGAAAACCTTCCTTACCGTGTCCGGGCAGCTTGAAGCCGAAATGTTTGCCCTGGCCATGGGCGATGTGTATACCTTCGGCCCGACCTTTCGGGCGGAAAACTCAAACACAAGCCGGCATGCCTCCGAGTTCTGGATGGTGGAACCGGAAATGGCATTCTGTGATTTAACGGAAAACATGGATTTCTCGGAGGAATTCGTCCGTCACCTGATTTTGCACGTCATGCGCCGCTGCGAAGACGATATCGGCCTTTTTGCCCGTTTTGTGGACACGTCGCTCATCGAGACGTTAAACACAATTGTGGAAAAGCCGTTTGTTCGAATTGCCTATAATGAAGCCATCGACATGCTGCAAAAGAGTGGGACTGATTTCAACTATCCGGTTTCTCTTGGAAAAGATCTTCAAACAGAACACGAGCGGTACCTGGCGGAGACGGTTTTCCGGCAGCCGGTCATTGTTTACGACTATCCCCGGCAAATCAAACCCTTTTACATGCGGCTCAATGACGATGAAAAAACGGTCGCCGCCATGGACATCATCGTTCCCCGGATCGGCGAAATCATCGGCGGCAGTCAGCGGGAAGAGCGGGCGGACATGCTGGAAATGCGTATGGCCGAAACCAACCTGGACGCCTCGCAGTACTGGTGGTACATGGATTCCAGAAGGTACGGCAGCGTTCCCCACAGCGGTTTCGGAATGGGTTTCGAGCGGTTCATCATGCTGGCAACGGGCGTTGCCAACATCAGGGACGTGATACCCTTTCCACGAACGCCCGGAAACATCGAATTTTGACGGCTTCGTAAATACCAATATCTGCGTTGCGAGTAATTATTGAAGAATATCACGTACGGCTAAGTACGCTCAATTCTTCAATAATTACTCGTGCCTTGATCGTGAACTTTTTACAAAGCCGTCTGGAAACGACTTTTTACGAAACCATCAATTTTGACGATCTCGATTTTTTACGGTGCCATCAAATTTAGATGTCCAGTACGCTCACTTCAAGGGCATTGCTCTGTATGAAGTTGCGCCGGGGCTCCACTTCGTCGCCCATCAGGATGGTGAAAATATCGTCTGTATCATCGATGTTGAAAACCTTCACCTGAAGCAGGTGGCGGGTCGCCGGGTCCATGGTGGTTTCCCACAACTGCCCCGGGTTCATTTCCCCCAAGCCTTTGTATCGCTGTATGGAAAGCCCTTTTTTTCCTTCTTCCAGCAGGTGCTGGATCAGGGCCTTCTTGCTTTCCATGACAACCGGTTCGCTTTTTTCGGCTTTTTCATCTTTTGCTACCGGGTATACGTTGAACCGGTCCGCATCATAGCGCGAAATCGCTTTGAAAAGCAGCAGCGCTCTCTGGTAGTCCCTGGAATGAATGAGTCCACGCCCGATTTTAACCGTAATCTGTTTTTTATCGGAAACTTCCTTGAACATCTCCTCCACTTCGTCCGACAAGGCCGGGTAAACCATCAGCTCAAAAACATTTCGCTCTTCGTTGTGCTGCGGTTCATCGGCGACAAAGCTGCTTTTCTCCAGGACGGCTTTCAGTTTTTTCATTTTTTCCATATCCTGCAGAAAAGCCTTGTCGTCGACGTTATTCTTGATCAGCAATTCCACAAGGTCGCCGTATACGCCGTTTTTTTCCAGCCGGTATAATACGTCCAGGTATTCGGCCAGGTCTGTTACAAAAACATAAAAATCATTCCCCGTTAAAACGGCATCTTCCGCATGGTCATGTTCGGCCTTGATATATCTTTCGTTGCAGGCGCGCTTCAATATGTACTGCGTATACTCCTGCTCATCTTTCAGGTAGGTTTCCGATTTCCCCCTGCTTATTTTGAACAGGGGGGGCTGCGCAATGTAGAGATAACCTTTTTCTATGATTTCCGGCATCTGCCGGTAGAAAAAGGTCAGCAGCAGGGTTCGTATGTGGGACCCGTCCACATCCGCATCCGTCATGATGATGATCTTGTGGTATTTGATTTTTTCAATGTCGTATTCTTCACTGCCGATCCCGGTCCCCATGGCGGTAATCAGGTTTTTTATTTCCTCGCTTCTCAGCAGTTTGTCAAACCGGGCCTTTTCGACATTGAGTATTTTTCCCTTGAGGGGCAGAATGGCCTGGGTTCGCCGGTCTCTTCCCTGTTTTGCCGATCCGCCCGCTGAATCCCCCTCTACAATGAATATTTCCCGCTGGGCGGGATCCGACACCTGGCAGTCGGCCAGTTTGCCAGGCAGGGTGGAATCCAGCATCGACCCTTTGCTCCGCGCGATATCCCGGGCTCTTTTTGCCGCATCCCGCACGCGCGCCGCCTCAACGGCCTTTGCAATGATCTTTTTTGCCGTCTGCGGGTTTTCCTCGAGAAAGCTGCCCAGTTTTTCATTCATCAAGGACTCGACAATCCCCCTCACATCGGAATTTCCCAATTTTGTCTTGGTCTGTCCCTCGAACTGGGGATTCATGATTCTGATGCTGACAATGGCGGTAAGCCCCTCGCGCACATCCTCGCCGGATATTTTCGCTTTGAGCTTTTTAAGAATATCGGAGCCGGCGGCGTAATGGTTCAGCGTCCGGGTCAGCCCGGTTTTGAATCCCACCAGGTGAAACCCTCCCTCGGCCGTATTGATATTGTTTGCAAATGTGAAGATTTTCTCGTTGAAGGTGTCATTGTACTGGATCGCCACCTCGACCTGGACGTCGTTTTTTTCACCTTCAATGATGACGGGTTCATGCAGACTGCTGTGACGACGGTTGAGAAACTGGACAAACTCCCTCAGGCCGCCTTCATAACAGAAATCTTCTTTTTCATCTATTCTCTCGTCATCAATGGTTATACGGATACCCTTGTTTAAAAAAGCAAGTTCCCGCAGCCGTTTTTTGAGCGTCTCGTAATCGAACTCATCGGTCGTCATGATCTGCGTGTCGGGTTTAAAACGGATGTTGGTCCCCCGTTTGAATGTATCGCCGACAATATTCAGTTCGCTGGTCTTGTGGCCCCTCGAATAGGTCTGGTAATATACTTTTCCGTCCTTGAAAACCGTCACCTCCAGTTCCTCGGAAAGGGCGTTCACAACCGATACGCCGACCCCGTGAAGACCCCCTGAAACCTTGTACGAATCATGATCGAATTTTCCCCCGGCATGAAGTTTTGTCAGAACAACTTCAACAGCCGGAATATTTTCCGTTTTATGAATACCTACCGGTATGCCGCGGCCGTTGTCCTCGACGCTGACGCTTTTATCCGTGTGGATTGTCACATTGATGGTGTCGCAATGGCCGGCCATGGCTTCATCGATGCTGTTGTCCACAATTTCGTATACCAGGTGATGAAGCCCATCAAAATCCACGTTTCCTATATACATGGAAGGTCTCAACCGGACCGCCTCAAGACCCTTCAGTACATTGATGCTGCTTTGATCATAAACATGATCGTTTTTTTCTTGTTTCATCATTTTTGACAGTCTCTTAAAAAGTCGGGTTCAGACGGCAGAATCAATATATTCAAAACCGCCATCATATCTTTATTCATTCGTAAGTCGAGTTCAGACGGCTTTGAAAAAAGTCCAAGATCAAGGCGCGCGCAATCTTTGAAGAATTGATCGTACTTCGCCGTACGTGAGATTCTTCAAAGATTGCGCGCAACGCAGATATTGGGCTTTTTGCAAAGCCGTCATATTTTCATGGGCATAATAATGTTAATATAACTTAAATCACTCTCCCCACGGACAATACAGGGGTTTGAATCATCCCTGATATTCAGGACAACCTTTTCATCATCAATAAAACCGATCGCCTCAAGGAAATATTTCGGGTTGAACGCGATCTCCCTGGGTTCTCCATCATAGGCAATTTCCATGGTCTCTTTTGATTCTCCCAGGACCGCGTTGACGGTCCGTATGGTTAATTCATCGTTGTTGAAATGGAATATCACACCCCGGTAATCATCGGACGTTAAAATCGTCATTCTTTTGAGCATCATCATCAACCTGGCGCGATCAAATACAATATCATATTGGGGGTCGGTTTTCAGCAGTTCCTCGTAGGGGGGAAAATTACCTTCCATGAGATTGACAATGGCATGCTCATTTTCTTTTCTTACGACAAAGTGATTGTCTTTTATGCCTATTTCAACATTTCCCTCGTTTTCGAGAAATTTGTTTATTTCGCCAAGTCCTTTTTTCGGAACAATCACGCTGGTTTCCCCTTCAAAAAAAGAACCCGGGTCGCAAATATAATCGACCTTGGAAAGGCGTTTGAAATCAGTGGAAACCATACGAATGGTTTTTTCATTGCCTTTATCCATGAACGTCAACAGGACACCTGTCAGGTGCACCCGTTTTTCATTGCCCCCAACGGCAATAATAACCGTTTTATCAATCATTTTCTTTAAAGAAGCTGAATCAACAGACGTCAACCCGCTGCCATCGATTTTTGGAACTTCCGGAAACTCTTCCGGGTCCATCCCAACCAGGTGATATTCAACCTTTGGGGATGATATTTCTATCCATTTATTTTCAAGTTCCTGGATCTGGATATCCTCTGTTGGAAAATTTTTTATGATTTCACTGAATTTCCTTGAGTTTACGGCTATCTCCCCTGAACCCCGTATCTCGGCAGGGTATGCGCCTTCAAAACCGGTTTCAATGTCCGTTGCCGTAAGGGTTATTTCGTTTTCAGCGGCCTTCAGGAGGACATTTTCAGTAATGGCCAGGCTGGTTTTTTTTCCGGTCAATCCTTGTATCCGGGACAATACTTCCGAAATGTCATCTTTTTTTATTGTTATCTGCATGGTATGTTCCTTATTTATTTAAATGAATAT
>SKZX01000226.1 GCA_007127175.1 Desulfobacterales bacterium | reverse complement strand
TTTCCAGGGCCTGCTTTCGGGTTGACAGAGCGCAGCCGGTTATTTCAAGCCCTTCGGGAAGCTCCCGGTTCAGATCGTCCATCACGCGGGCGGGGTCAACAGGGCGCTCCACGGTAACAACGGCGTATTCCCGGAGGCTTTCGACGCCCACGGGAAGTGCGTCCCCAAAGGAAATTTTCGCCTTGGGGTGAAAGCCGGACGAGAACGACACCGGCAGGCCCGCACGGCTGATGGCCCGCAGAAACACGTTGACCTGCTCCAGGTGGCTGAAAAAACGGGCCCGGCCCGTACGGCTGAAAACCAGCCGGATAACGTGGTCCGGAACGGCTTCCAAAGGTGCACCCATAAGCGTCTCACCCCCGGCATCGATGACCGGATGAGGGTCGGCGGTTTTCGGCATGATCGTCTCAAAATCGCACACGCCGCAGCCGTGGCAGTCGCCGTTCCGGCAATCTGCTGTGGACAGGCCCTCAACGGCCCGTTGATATTCCAAACGTAAAAAGTCCCGGGAGATCCGGGTATCGATATGGTCCCAGGGAAGGGGCGCGTCCGGGTCGACAGTCCGCAGGGCCAGCTGCGCCGGGTCCAAGCCCGCCCGGTCAAGGGCGGCCTGCCACCGGTCAAACCGAAAAGAATCGGTCCACCCGTCGAACCGGCAGCCGCTGCGGTAAGCGGCGACCAGAAGGCCGGACAGCCGCCGGTCCCCCCTGGCAAAGAGCCCTTCAAGAAGGCTGGTCTCCGGGTTCTGCCACTTGAAGGCGACCCCCGGCATTTTCAGGCTTCTGCGCAGCATGTCGATCTTGTCCCGCGCCGTTTCCAGGTCTGCCTGAGGCGCCCATTGAAACGGGGTGTGTGCTTTCGGGATAAACGTGGCCACGCTGGCATTGATTTTAAAGTGCCGCTTGCCTGCGGGGCGGATGCGCTTCATCCGTTTTATGAGATGTTCGATGGCGTAAAGGTCGTCGTCGGTTTCCGTGGGTAGCCCCACCATGAAATACAGCTTGACAACGTTCCAGTCCAGGTTGAATGCATCGGCCGCGGTCTGTATGATCTCTTCTTCCGTTATGTTCTTGTTGATAACGACGCGCAGCCGCTCGCTGCCGGCTTCCGGCGCGATGGTGAAACCGGTTTTCCGGACCTTCCGGATTTCCTCCATGAGCTCGGCCGATAGGGATCCCGCCCGGAAGGAGGGGATCGATACGGCAATCCGCTTTTGGGCATATTGCCGCATGAGGTGCGTCATCAACGGGGAAAGGCAGGAGTAGTCCCCCGTGCTGAGCGATAAAAGGGACAGATCCTCATATCCCGTTGCGCACAGGCTCCGTTGGGCAATATCGGCCACAAGGGCGCCGGCGCGCTCCCGGAGCGGCCGGTAGATCATGCCAGCCTGGCAGAAGCGGCAGCCCCGCGTGCAGCCCCGGGCGATCTCGATCCTGAGCCGGTCATGCACGGGTTTGCCGAAGGGAAGGACCGGCGCATCGGGAAAGGGGACCGTGTCCAGGTCGTCCACGAGGGCCCGGGTAACCCGTTCATACCCGGCAAGGCGGGGCGTCAGGACCTGGCGGTCCGCGTCGTCGCGGGAAACATCGAAAAACGACGGCACGTAAACGCCTTGGATGCGGGACCACTGCTTCAACAGCGCCGCCTTGTCCCGGCCGCCCCCCCCTTTCCATTCAATAGCCGCCCGCGCCATTTCAAGGGCGGCTGTTTCGCCGTCGCCCACCACCATGGCGTCGAAAAAGTCGGCCACCGGCTCCGGGTTGACCGTACAGGGCCCCCCGGCGATGACCAGCGGGTGACGTTCATCCCGGTCCGCTGAAAAAAAGGGGATTCCGGCAAGGTCGAGCATCAGAAGGATATTGGTGTAGTTGAGCTCGTAGAGCAGGGAAAACCCGATCATGTCGAAAGCCGCCAGGGGCGTGCGGGTTTCAAGGGAAAACAGGGGGCGCTTTTCCGCTGAAAGGATCTCTGCCATGTCGTCCGCCGGCGCGAACACGCGTTCGGCATAGATGTCTGGCTCCCGGTTGAGCACGTGATACAGGATCTGCATGCCGAAATGCGAGGTGCCGATATCGTAGAGGTCCGGAAAAGCCAGGGCCATGTGCAGCCGCACCCCGGCCGGGCGCTTCATGACCGCGTTGATTTCGCATCCCAGGTAGCGGCTCGGCCGGGAAACCCGGCCAAGGATGTCCTCCGGTGATTTGGGGTCCATTGTCTGTCGCAAATTGTCCCTATTGCATGCCGGCCTGGACGAATTCCAGGGTCTGTCGGACATCCTCCCTGAAGAAGCAGTCCATGCCGTCGTGCCATTTCTTTTCCGCAAGCCTGCGGCGGATGCGGTCAGCCGTTTCCTGTCGCAAAAGCGTTTTGAGCGCCATGAACGGCCGGTTGGGGGTGTCGATCCACTGGGAGACGACCTGGACGGCCCGGCTGACGAGGTCCTCTTCGGCCACGATTTCGTCCATGAGTTTCAGCTCTTTTGCGCGGTGCACATCGACCATGTCGCCGAAAAACATGACATCCCTGTATTTCAGGCTGCTGTCGAACCCGAAGCGCATGACCTCGTGCTGGGCGATGGTGAGGGGGAGCCCGATCTTGATCTCGGTCATGCCGACCTTGATCTTGGGGTGGTCCTTGATGATCCGGTAGTCAGCCGCCATTGAAAAAATCAGCCCACCGGCCGCGCAGTGGCCGTTGACGGCGGCGACAACGGGCTTTCTGCAGGCAAACAGGTTGGTCAGGACATTTTCTGCAAAGGTGAAGAACGCGATGGCCTCGTCTTTGTCCTTGAAATTGATGAAGATCGGCAGGTCGAACCCGCTGGAAAAAAACCGGCCCTCCCCCGTGAGCACGATCCCCTTTGGCGAGGGGTTTTCATCGGCTTCACGCACGATCTCGTTCAGGCGGGTGAGAATTTCCAGGTTGATGGGATTGGTTTTTCCGTTCTTGAGGGTCACGATCTGTACATCGTCGTGCAATACTGTTTCAAGCATGGGTTTCTCCTTTATATCCTGTC
>SKZX01000019.1 GCA_007127175.1 Desulfobacterales bacterium | reverse complement strand
TGCCAAGGAGCTGAAGGAAGGGCATTTTTTCACCGGCGTGCACGCCCTGGATGTGGCCCGCGTGGTCGAGGCTTACGGGCGCAACCCGGACGGGTTCGCAGCGGCTGCAAAAGCCCTCGGCGGCGTTCGCGAATCCCATGCCGACGTGTCATACCGGCTGCCCGCACTGCCCCGCATTCCGCTGTATTACCTGCTTTGGGAGGGGGACGAGGATTTTGAACCGAATATCACGGTATGCTTTGACCGGACCATCGAGCACCACTTTGCCGCGGACGCCATCTGGGGACTTGTCAAACGCGTCTCCTACGCCCTTGTAAAAGGTTCGGCCGTATAAGATTCACGCGCCCGTAAATACCATGTTGGTCCCAAACGATGTTAGAATAAGAAGACCCAAAAAACCTTATTCAACAAAGGAGGGAACCAACATGGTATTTGCGAAGTCGTCAAGATTCACCTGCAGCGATCAATGAATGCATATCATGCAAAATCAAATGCCCGGCGAAACCATCTGGGGAATCGTTGACCGCGTCACCTACCACAACGCGGACACCGGTTACAGTGTGCTGCGCGTCCATGCTTCAGGCAACCCCCGGCACCAGGAAACGGTCATCGTCCACCAGATGCGCGTGTTTGCCGGCGCCACCGTGGAATTTTCCGGCACGTGGAAGCAGCACCCCAAACATGGACGCCAATTCCACGCGGTAACCGCCACCGAAAAGCAGCCGGCCACAACCGCCGCGCTGGAAAAATACCTGGGGTCCGGGCTCATTCAGGGGATGGGCCCTAAAACCGCTAAAAAAATCGTCCGCCACTTCGGGAACAACACCCTCGATGTTTTTGAAAAAGACATCGGGAAACTGACGGAAGTGCCCGGAATCGCGGAGAAGAAGCTCAAAACCATCAGCTCGGCATGGGCCGAGCACCGCGCCATCCGCAATGTGATGATGTTTCTGCAGTCCCACGGCATCAGCACATTGTTTGCCGTGCGCATCTACAAGCACTACGGCGACGATGCCATTGCTACGGTCATGGCCGATCCCTATCGCCTTGCCGATGATTTTTACGGTATCGGCTTCCTTTCGGCGGACCGGGTGGCGCTCAGCATGGGCATTGATCCCGCAAGCGACCAGCGGATCATGGCGGGCATCCGGCACGTGCTGGGAGCGGGCCGCCAGTTCGGCCACTGCTACCTCACCATGGTGCAGATCGAAGCGCAGGTAAAGGATCTGCTGCAATTAAACATCGGCTTCCGTCTCGGGGATATCCTGAACGCCATGGCAGCGGACAATCTGCTCAAGGTAAGGACGCTGACCCTGCCGGACGGCACCGTTGCCGTCTGCTATTATTCAAAAACCCTCTTTTACGACGAGATCCTGGTCGCCCGGAAAATCAGGCAGATGCAGCGCCCCCTGGCCGTCGACACCCAAAGGATCGAACAATGGCTGGAAAAGCACTGCCGCGCCAGCCGGCTTATCCTGAGCCCCCAGCAGGCGGATGCAATTAAAAACATTGCCGGGCTTCGCTTTGCGGTTCTCACCGGCGGACCGGGCTGCGGGAAAACCACGGCCACCCGGGTACTTGTAAGGCTGCTGGCGGCAATGGGCAAAAAAATATTGCTGGCAGCGCCCACCGGCCGGGCCGCTCAGCGCATGAAGGACGTTATCGGGCAGGCGGCAAAAACCGTCCACCGGCTGCTCAAGTGGCAGGGAGGGCAATTCAGAAAAAACGAGAAATCGCCCATTGATGCCGATGTACTTATCGTTGACGAATGCTCCATGCTCGATATCAGCCTTACCGCATCCCTGCTCAGGGCGGTGCCGGACAATTGTCAGGTGCTGTTTATCGGCGATGCGGACCAGCTGCCATCGGTCGGCCCCGGCAATGTCCTGGGAGATATCATTGCATCCGGGGTGGCTGCCTGCTTCCGGCTCACCACCGTTTTCCGTCAGGCCGAGGCCTCCTTTATCATTCGCTACGCCCACCGGATCAACATGGGCGATATACCGCGCATCGACTCCCCGTTTAAAAAACCCGGAATCTGGCTTCAGAAAGACGACTGCATCTTTATCGACTCGGACGAGGCCACCGTCGAACAGCTTGACTTCATCGGAAAGGTGAAGCGGATATTAAACACCCGGCCCGGCGCAGGAGATGACCATTTTGACGAAACCCTGAATCCGTATGAATTTCGTGCCCATGAAACAACTTCGCCGCATGAAACCGAAATTTCAGTGCCGCAGAAATTCGCCCATGTGAACCTGGCGGACCTTCAGGCGGCAGAATCCCGGGCCGGGGAGCTGTCGGCGGTGCTTAAAAAAATCCACCCCTGGTCAAGCCTTCACTACGGGCTGACGGCCACCGATGTCGTTCTGAAACTCTACCGGGAATGGATTCCCAAATATTACGGCAGCAATTGCGAAATCCAGATCCTTTCGCCCATGACCAAAGGAAGCCTGGGGACCATCCGCCTGAACCGGATGATCCAGGAACATGCCAATCCGCAGATGCCCGGCAAAAGGCAGCTGAGCCTGGGGGAAAAAACACTCCGGGAGGGTGACCGGGTCATTCACCGGAGAAACAACTATGAACTGGGCGTTTTCAACGGCGATATCGGGGTCATTTCCCGCATCGATCCCGGCGCGCTGACCTGTGCGGTTTCGTTTTTCCCGGACGGCCGGCAGGTGGCCTACCAGCGGGAGAACCTCCTGGAGCTTGACCTGGCTTACGCGGTCACGATACACAAATCCCAGGGAAGCGAATTCGAAGCAGTCATCATCCCTTTGCTGACGCAGCATTTTAAAATGCTCTACCGCAACCTGGTCTATACGGGGCTGACGCGGGCAAAAAAACTGGCCGTATTCGTCGGTACGCGCCGCGCGCTGGCCATGTCCGTAAAAAACGAAGACACGAGCCTCCGCCAGACGGCGCTTCAGGAACTGCTAAGCAATGGATGACCCTCCCCCGCATATTCCCATTTTTAAAGGACAATTCCGTGGGGTGGGTGGGTTGGTGCTGCCC
>SKZX01000415.1 GCA_007127175.1 Desulfobacterales bacterium | reverse complement strand
GGTACAGGAGCATGTGGCCTGGTTTGAAGAAGCCGGGTCGAAACCGGTCAAAATACCGGTAACGGTTACAGGCGACAGCGAACCGGGCGCCCCTTCAAGCCCATCCCCTGCACCTGCCGCCGGCGGGGAGAAACCTGCCGTCCTGCCGGCGCAGCAGAAAAAGCCCCCGTTGCCGATAAGGGTGATGAAACGATTAAAAGGCCGATTCAGCGGCATGATGAAAACACAAAAGCCTCAATATGAAATGAACGGCATCAAACAGGGTGACGTACTCGAAATACTGGCAACTGCCGGTGCGAAGACGATAAAAGTGACGGACGATTATTCCGCCGGCTTTGAATGGGAGTCGTACCTGTACTTTGTAAGCAAGTGAAAGGGACTGGCCATGGAATTCGAAAGCATCGACGATGCCATGAAACAGCTTGAAAAAGCCGGCTATATCGCCTCCAGGGAAATCGCCACGGTCGTTTTCCTGGCAGCCGCCGGGAACAAGCCGATACTGGTGGAAGGCCCGGCAGGTTCCGGCAAAACAGAGCTGGCCCGGGCCCTTTCCGTGTGCATGAACCGCAAAAAAATCCGCCTGCAGTGCTATGAGGGACTGGATGAGGCAAAAGCGCTCTATGAATGGGAATACGCCAAGCAGCTCCTCTACACGCAGATGATCAAGGAAAAAATCAACGACCTCATCTCCGGGGCCGACAGCATCGCCGATGCAGTGGAGCGCATCGCAGACCAGGAGGACGCCTTTTTCTCGGAGCGCTTTCTTCTGGCGCGCCCCCTCCTGCAGGCGATTTCCGCCGATGAGCCCACGGTTTTGCTCATCGACGAGATCGACAAGGCAGACCCGGAATTCGAGGCGTTCCTATTGGAACTCTTAAGCGAATTCCAGGTTTCCATCCCGGAGCTGGGGCTCCGCAAGGCCAAGCACATCCCCATGGTGGTGCTGACCTCCAACAATTACCGCGACATGTCCGACGCCCTTAAAAGGCGGTGCATCCACCTGTACATCGATTATCCCGAACCGGCCCTGGAAGCCAGGATCATCCGCCTGAAACTGCCGGGAATCGAAGACCGCCTGGCGGACAAGATGGTTGACGTCATGAACCGCATCCGCGGCCTTGATCTCAAAAAGCGCCCCTGCATATCCGAGACCATCGACTGGGCCCATGCCCTGGCCGTACTCCGCATTGACGAGATTACACGGGAAGCCATGTCGGACACCATCAACGTGATCTGCAAATACAGAAGCGACGCGGATATGGTAAAAGCGTCCATGAACCGCATTTTAAACTGACCCGGCCGTCACGCCCATGATGCACGTCATTTTAAAATTCGCCGCCGTATGCCGTGCAGGGGATTTGCGGGTGTCCACCTCGGAAGTCATTGACGCCGTAAACCACCTGCAGTGGATCGATTTTTCGGATGAAACCGGTTTCAAGGCGGCGCTCAAGGCCAATTTTGCCAAAAGCCGCCGCGACCAGGGCAATTTCGACAGGCTTTACCACCTCTTCTTTCACGAAATGCAATCCGGCCAAGCGCTTAGCCCGGGCGGCGAAAACAGTGACTCGCAGCGCCTGATCCAGGCGCTGCAAACAACAGCCGACCCCCATAATCCGGTGGACAAGGCGCTAATCGAATTTCTCAAGGGCGACCCGGCGGCCTTTCTCCAGGAAATCCAGAACCTGGAAAACCTCGAGGAATACCGTGCGCCCGCCCTGAAGTCCAACCTGGGGCAGCTTTCCGGGCGGCTTGCCATCATGCTTCGCATAAACGCCTTCAGGGGCGCCATCGGGCAGGGGCAAACCGGTTCAGGGTCATCGGGTTCAAGCTCAGGCGGCGACCCGGCAGCAGAACGCTTTCTCGGCCGCCTGGACCGCGCCTACCGGATGCTCACCGAGGACAACCGGCCGAACAACGACGCCCTGATAAAGGTTCGCTCCCACGAAAAACATTTCGAGGACATCGGGGAACGGTCCTTTGCATCCCTGTCTCCTGCGGAAATTCTTCAGATGCAGGAGATCATCAAAAAACTGGTGCGCAAGCTCAAGGACAGGGTGAGCCGCCGGTATGCCGCCGGCGGCCGGCAATACCTGGACGTTAAAAAAACCCTGCGCCATTCCGGCCGCTTCCAGGGCATCCCCCTTGAAATAAAATACCGGCGGCGCCCCCTGAAAAAGGCCAAAATAATAGCCCTCTGTGATGTTTCCGGGTCGGTGTGGTCAGCCGCCCGGTTCATGCTCAACATGCTCTATTCCATGCAGGACTGTTTTTCAGCCGTCCACAGCTTCGCGTTTATCTCGGGGCCGACCGACATCACGGAAATTTTTGAAAAACACGAGGCGGACGCGGCCGTTGAAAAAGTGCTGTCCAGCAGAAAAATCGAATTCGGGGCGCTCACGGACTACGGCGAGGTGTTCCAGCAGTTCCGGCGCGACCACATGCACCTTGTCAATAAGCGCACCACCATGATTATTGTGGGGGACGGCCGGTCCAACTATCACAACCCGAGAGAGGAGATCCTCGCGGAAATCCGGGAAAAAAGCCGCCGCATCCTGTGGCTCAACCCCGAGCCGGAAGATTTCTGGCACACCGGCGACAGCGAAATCAACACCTACAAGGCCTACTGCCATGAAATCCGGCCATGCCGGAACCTGAACCAGTTGGTGGATTTTGTGGAAGCTCTGGTTTTGTAGCGACTTTGCCTGGTCGACACGGGGATGGAACAACTTGTGGGGGCTTGTTTCGACACGGGAGACGGACTGGAAGTCCGTTCCCTGGGGGGTTAGAAGTCCGGCCCAGGGGGAACAACTATCAAATCCGCCCGCCGCTCCACCGCAGCTTGGCCTTGAGGATGTCAAAATAATTCTGGCCCGGCAGGGTGATCAGGTTCACCGGGTAGGGGCTTTTTTCAATGACGAGGATATCGGAAGGCAATATGTCAAGGCCTTCCTGGCCGTCAAAGGTGGCGACGATATCGGTTGCTTTCTCATCCAGCAAGGTCTTGATGGTCACGTCGTTTGGAACGATAAGGGGACGGTTGGTCAGGGTG
>SKZX01000397.1 GCA_007127175.1 Desulfobacterales bacterium | reverse complement strand
GTAAGTTGTAGGTTGTAGGTTGTAGGTTGTAAGTAAAACCAATGCGTTCAAACCCATATCAGCCCTGCCAAACCCTTTCTCCCTGGGGTTTTGCAGTTATATAAATTGATGATTTTCCGATGCCGGGGGGCATTGCCCGGAGCAACATTGGGAGGGACCGGCTGACAGCTCATGGCGAAAACAATCCAGGCACCCTGCATTGTCTGAACCCCGCCAGAGGCGGGGTGAGTTTGCAGGGTGCGGATTGTTGAGCCATAGAGCTGTCGCCGGTTCCTCACAGTTGCTACGGGTTATGCCCCCCTGCATCGGAAAATCAACCGACCTAAAATGACGACTTCGCAAAAAGCCCAATATCTGCGTTATGCGCAATTTCCGAAGAATCTCAAGTACGGCTAAGTACGATCAATTCTTCAAAAATTGCGCAAGCCTTGATCTTGGACTTTTTTCAAAGTCGTCTGATCTCGAATTTTTATAAGTTCATCATTATTTTATTCCGACCCTGACGCCGATATAAAAACAAAGGTAAAACACCATGAAAGCAGAATCAAAACCAACCATCGTCATCAGCGGTTCCGGCGTGTGGACGCCGCCGGATACCATTACCAATGAAGAGCTGGTCACCAGCTACAATGCCTGGGCGGAACGTTTCAACCGCATTCACGCGGCGGCCATAAAAGCCGGCAAGACCGAAGAAATGCCCATTTCATCGGCACGGTTCATTGAAAAAGCCTCGGGCATCAAATCCCGTTTCGTATACGCAAAAGAAGGCATCCTGGACATCGACCGCATGCGGCCCAAATTTCCGGAAAGAAAGGCGGGAGAACTGAGCCTCCAGGCGGAATTCGCCCTCCATGCCGCCCGGAAAGCCATGGAAAAAGCGAACAAAAGCTCTTCCGACATCGACGCGGTGATCGTGTCCTGCGCCTACACCCAACGCGCCTTTCCTGCAATCGCCATTGAAGTCCAGGACGCCCTGGGCATCACAGGGTTCGGCTTTGACATGCTCATGGCCTGTTCAGCCGCCACCTTCGGGCTTCACCGGGCCTTTGACAGCCTGGCATCGGGCTCGGCAAAATGCGTCCTTGCCATCAACCCGGAGGTGGTGACCCCCATGGTCAATTGGTGCGACCGGGACTCCCATTTCATTTTCGGGGACATCAGCACGGCCGTTATCATGGAGAGGGCCGACACCGCAGCCACTGGAAACGGCTTTGAGGTGCTTTCCACCCGGGCGGCCACGTTTTTTTCCAGCAACATCCGCTCTGATTTCGGCCACGTGTCCCGCGCCACGGACGAAGACCCCTACGGCCGGGAAAAACTGTTTCACCAGCAGGGCCGGAAGGTTTTCGAGGAGGTCAGCCCAAAGGCGGCAAGCCATATCAAAGAACACCTTGCGGAGTTGGGCCTGTCGCCCTATGAGGTGAGACGTTTCTGGCTGCACCAGGCCAATATCAATATGAACAATATGGTAATGAAGCATTTGTTTAACGGTTTGGAGGGCGGGGGGAAGGGTGGACGGGGTGGACGACATGGACTTTGTGGACCGGATGGACCGGATGCCCCGACAATTATCGACCGCTATGCCAATACGGCATCCGCAGGGGTGATCATCGCCTTTGACCAGTACAGCCAGGACCTGGAAAAAGGCGATGTGGGAATCATCTGCTCCTTTGGTGCGGGGTATTCCATCGGCAGCCTTGTCCTGAGGAAAAGATAGCCATCAGGTTTTCCCGAAAAGGCGCCCGGCCTTTTGGACCCACCGGGAAAAGGCTTCCGGGTCCCACTTGTCCGGATAGTTCCGGTAATGCTGGAACACCTTTTTCCCGATGCTGTTGGCCCGGTTCAATTTCATCAGCAGCCCGGGGCGGTAAAAACCGTTTGCAAGGGTATTGAAAATATCGGAGAGATCCGGTGCGGCAAAGACCCCGTTAATGGCCGGGGTCAGGGTTTTTGAATTCATAATCCCCTTTTTCATCAGAAAAGAGATTTCTTCGTGGGACAGGTCCTGCAGGATGTCCTTGAGCGCTGCAAGCGCCGCAAAATGGCTGCCGCGCCCGGAAAACCACACGTAATTGCAGGGCCACAGGGATTTAAGAGAGCAGTCGTTTTTTTTCAGGGCGGCCTGGATGACGCCCGCAGAGAGCAGCGCGCCCGTCAGGGCGCCGCCCACCCCGCACCCGGTCATGGGGATCACCTGCCCCGCAGCATCCCCTATGGCTGCAAAGCCCGATGCCACAAGGGAAAACGGGGATTTCCCCACCAGCACGAGCCCGCCGCCGCCGCGCAGCTTTTCACCGGTAATGGCAGGGCGCGCCGCGATCATCTCCTCTATGATGTCCATGGGATCCACACGGCCCGGCTCCTCGCGCACGCCGCCCCCCACATCAACGGAATCCGGGTGGTGCAAATGCGTCCAGAAATACCCCTTGAACGCCCCGTAGCGGTAGTGGTCCACAAGGTCGACCCCCGCCGCCCGGCCGGCATCCAGCCGGCGGACGGTGCGGCAGGCATAGGCGAGATCCCCGCCTTCAAACTTCCGGTTAATGACGGGCTCAGCGGAAAGGCCGGTCCTGAGGGTTGACCCGAGCCCCGTGGCATCGACCGTGACATGGGCGGAAACGTCAAAAGACCGTTTGGATTCCAGGTCCGTGACCCGCATGCCGTGAACACGGATCTTTTCCAGGGCCGAACCGGTGTCGCCCAGAAGGGTTTCAGCCCGGTGCCGGTAAAAAATCGTCGCACCGGCAATGGCCGCCCGTTCCGCCAGCATCTGATTGAGGACTTTCCGGTCCGTCGTGATATACCGGAACTCAACACCGTCGGGAACAGTGCAGGACAGGTCCGGGGAACGGATTTCCAGGGGTTGTATGCAATGGGGCTCAAACAGGTTGTCGTCCGCCTCGGATGTCTTGACGAGTTTCCCCACATACCGGCCGTCCATAATATCCGGCATTTCAAACCCGGCCGCATCCAGGGCGCTCTTTTCAACGGCATCCGACCAGTCATGCCCGAGGGTGTTTTCTTTTCCGGGCTCATACACGGCAACGGAAACCCCCTGTTCT
>SKZX01000348.1 GCA_007127175.1 Desulfobacterales bacterium | reverse complement strand
TGATAAAACTGCCCAACTCCACGTCCGAACGCAGTCTAATCCTGACGGCATCCGTAAAAAGCGCATGAAAGCGTTCGGCCGCTTCCGGCAGTGTCAACCGCCCGGTACCTTCATCGGGGCGGTAATTCCAATAGCGGTGAATCATGAATATCCCGGATTCCAGGTCATAATCCAGAAATGACCCCGGGGGGACCCGTCGGATGCTGTGAAACAGGGTGGTGCTTCCGGGAACATACCGGTAGGTAAAATAGGCATGCAGGTTATCGCGGTTGATGGCCGGCGTAATGCCCAGCGCTGAAAACAACGGCTTTATTTCGGATGCAAAAGCGAACCCTTCGGCGTTTTGGGCATAATACAAGGGTTTGATGCCAAACCGGTCCCTGAACAGCAGTACCCTTTTTCTGACCGGATCATAAATGGCCCCGCCGTACATGCCGTTTAATTGTTCAAGAAAACCGGTGCCGGCTTTCCTGTACAGGTGAAGGGCGACTTCGACATCTCCCTTGGACACAAAATCACAGTCCGACACCATGGGGCGAAGCTCAACATAATTGTAAATCTGTCCGTTGCACACAATGGTGGCGCCATCAGCCCGGCTGGATATGGGCTGCATGCCCGTGACAAGGTCCAGTATCGCAAGCCGGGTGAGCCCCATTCCGACGGAAAAAGAACCGTCTTTCACGTCGGATGAAAATACGGCTTCCTTTTGACCGTCCGGTCCCCTGTGCGACTGGCGCTTCCCCATTTGCACCAGCCTTTCGCGCAATGCGCTGCTGTCCAGATATTTTGAAATAATGCCGTAAATGCCGCACATGTAAACCGTCCGCTGAAATGGCAGGGTTTGACGGCTTCATAGAAAGTTCAAGATCAAGGCTTGCGCGAGTCCGTAGAATCCAGTCACGCCCCTGACGTGATGAAATTCTGAAAAACCGCGCGTAACGCATATATTGGACTTTTACGGCGCCATCAGGTTTTAAGGTCAAACAGGAACCAGGCCTCCGGCCTGGCCGCCTTCCCGCTGTTTTGACAACATGGTTCATATTCTTTATATTGTGAATATGATACCGGTTCATTACCCTAATTGAAAAACATGATGAAATCAACTGTTTCCGATATTCAACCGCCTTTCAGCAAGCTCCGTTCGCCGCCGGGGCAGAATGGCGCAGGCACCGTAATCAGCTCCGATGCGGCCGAAAAAGAATACAATGCGGAAGAAACGAATGGCGGCCGGATCCTATGCCGCCAGTGCGGATTCGTCATTACCCATGATTCCAGCCGCATTGCGGTCAGCGGCACCCATCATCACACCTTTGCCAATCCCCACGGCATTGTATTCGAGATCGGATGTTTCGGGGCCGCACCCGGGTGCGCCGTAATGGGACGGCCAACCAATGAGTTTACATGGTTTCCGCCTCACTCATGGCAAGTGGCGATATGCGGTTCCTGCCTGTCCCATATGGGTTGGCGGTTTACCCGGGCAGATGGCGGCCTGTTTTTCGGCCTGATCCTTGACCGCCTGGCAAGAACGGATATGTGAAATACTCTTTTTGACGGCATCGTAAAAAACCCAAGACCAAGGCTTTCGCAATTTTTATGTTGACATCATCCATTCCGGCCCGTTATAAAGACAAATTTTTATCAAATTAATGATCTTATCGCTTTACAAACCTTGTTGCCATCCGGTTGTTCACTGGCCGGTTGTTCACTGGCAAGATTGACGGCTTCGCAAAAAGCCCAATATCTGCATTGCGAGCAATCTTTGAAGAATCTCACGTACGCATAAGTACTATCAATTCTTCAAAAATTGCTCGCGCCTGGATCTTGAACTTTTTACAAAGCCGTCTGAAAACGACTTTTTACGAGTCCATCAAGATTATTCATTGTTAAAAATTCAATACGTTTTTCGGCAGGCGCGATGGCGCGCCAGCCCGGTTTCCTGACAGTTCCGTCAGTGGTTGACAATCCTGATCCATACTTATTTTTTTGAAAGTACCGTTACCAATGACATCAAATGACATTATGAAGGTTCGAAATATCGGCATCAGCGCTCATATCGACTCGGGCAAAACAACACTCACGGAGCGCATCCTGTTTCTAACCAAGCGTATTCACCGTATCCATGAAGTGCGTGGAAAAGACGGCGTCGGCGCCACCATGGACTCAATGGAACTTGAAAAGGAGCGCGGCATCACCATCGCTTCCGCCGCAACCTACTGTACGTGGAAAAACCACGAAATCAACATCATCGACACGCCCGGGCATGTGGACTTCACCATAGAAGTGGAGCGCGCCCTTCGGGTAATGGACGGCAGCGTCCTTGTCCTCTGCGGCGTGGGCGGCGTCCAGTCCCAGTCCATTACCGTCGATCAGCAGATGAAACGCTACAAAGTGCCATGCATCGCCTTTATCAACAAATGCGACAGAAACGGCGCCAACCCGGACAGGGTTATTTCGCAACTGCGGGAAAAGCTGGGGCACAACCCGGTCCCCCTGCAGATCCCCATTGGCCTGGAAGCCGAGCATGAAGGGGTCGTTGACCTTGTGACCATGAAAGCCCTCTACTTCGAAGACGAATTCGGCCAGTCCGTGAGGGAGGCCGAAATACCGGAGCACCTCCTTGACAAGGCACGAAGCCGGCGCGAAGAACTGCTGGAAGCTGCTTCCGTATTCTCCGACGAACTGACGGACCTTATCCTGGAGGAAGCTGAAATCGATGCGGCTGTTGTTCGCAGCGCCATACGCAAGGGTCTGGTCCAGCGGGGCCTTACACCGGTGATGATGGGGTCGGCATATAAAAACAAGGGGATTCAGGCTTTGCTGGATGGTTTCTGTCATTACCTGCCCTCACCGTTTGACCACGAAAACCATGCCCTTGATATCGATAACAACGAAGCCAGCATCACCCTGAAGCCCGCTGCAACGGAACCGCTGGTGGCCCTCGCTTTCAAGCTGGAGGACACGCCTTACGGCCAGCTCACCTATATCCGCGTCTACCAGGGTCAACTGGCCAAGGCAGACACCATGGTCAACATGCGCAGCGGCAAAAAAATCAAGGTTGGACGGATCGTCCGCATGCATGCCAATAAAATGGAAGATGTGGATATCATTCCGGCCGGGTTCATCGGCGCGCTGTTCGGCATTGACTGTGCCTCCGGCGACACGTTCGCGGCCCCGGGCATCAATGTGTCCATGTCATCGATGTATGTTCCTGACCCCGTCATTTCATTGTCCGTAAAACCGAAAGACCACAAAGCCGAAGCCAATATGTCAAAGGCACTGAACCGGTTCGTCAAGGAAGACCCGACATTCAACACGAGCTTCAACGATGAAACCGGGGAGACCCTTATATCGGGAATGGGGGAGCTTCACCTTGAAATCTACCTGGAACGGATGCGCAGGGAATACAACGTGGACATCATCACCGGCGAACCCCGGGTCGCATACCGCGAAACCATTACCCGGCAAGCGCCTTTTGACTACATCCACAAGAAGCAGACCGGCGGCGCGGGGCAGTTCGGCCGTGTGGCGGGACACATGGAGCCTGCCCCGGATGTGGACTTTGAATTTGACAACAAGGTTACCGGCGGGAACATCCCTACCCAGTACATAGCTGCATGCGAAAAGGGTTTTCAGGCCTCGATGAAAAAAGGCCCCTGGATGAAGTTTCCCGTTACCGGGGTAAAAATCGTACTCAAAGACGGTGCGTCCCATTCCGTCGACTCATCTGAAATGGCGTTCCAGGCGGCTGCCCGGGGCGCCTTTCAGCAGGCTTACCAAAAGGCAGCCCCTGCATTGCTCGAACCCGTGATGAAGGTGGTTGTTGAAACCCCCGTGGAATTCTTCGGCAGCGTCATGGGCTCGCTAAACCAGAGACGCGGCATGATCGTGGGTTCCCACGATGAAGGCGTTACATCCGCCATCGAGGCCCAAGTTCCCCTTGCTGAAATGTTCGGGTATGCGACCGTGCTGCGATCGCTGACCCAGGGAAAAGCACAATTTACGATGGAATTTTCCGCATACAAGGAGGTTCCCAGGTCCATTGTTGAAGAAATCGCAAAGAAAAGCGAGTCCTCAGGGGCCGGGGCTGCATAACAACATCTTTATGGAGCATAATACATGTTAAAAGATATTTTTAATATTCCCTCTCCTGGGAAACCGGAAGCGACCCCGCCCGCAGACATCATCAAGCCCGGCGAATTTGCCGCCATACTCGCCCGGGCCGGTGTCGGCAAAACAGCCTTGCTGGTGCAGATTGCCATCAACGGGATACTCCGGGGGAAAAACGTGCTTCACATCTCTACCGGCGACCCGGTGGACAAGGTTGACTTGTGGTACAGGGAAGTTTTTCAGCGCCTCGATCAGGAGGATGAATCGCTTCAGATCAGAAAAAGAAAAGACGAGCTTCTCAGGCGGCGCTTCATCATGACCTTTGAGACAGAGACCTTCAGCATCGAAAAGCTCAAGAAGCGGGTAAACGAACTGATTTCACAAAATATATTCCTACCTGCGCAAATCCTGATCGATGACTTTTCGTTTGATACGGTTTCAACGGAAGCGCTGTCCGATCTCAAGGGTTTTGTTGCAGACAATAAACTGTCTTTCTGGTTTACGATTCGCACGCACAGGGACGAACCGGTCGGCGACAGGCGCATCCCCACCCGCTTGCTGCCGCTGACCGAATGGTTCGACCTGATGATCCGGCTTGAACCGGATAATGAGCGCATATACGTCCGGCAAGTGGGTGTCGGTGGAGAAGACGATGATCAGGCAGGCGCCCTGTATCTTGACCCGTCCACCCTGCTCATAAAAATGACGGCCTCGTAAAAAACCCAATATCTGCGTTGCGAGCAATCTCTGAAGAATCTCATCACGCCAGAGGCATGACTCAATTCTTCAAAGATTGCTCGCGCCTTGATCTTGACCATTTTACAAAGCCGTCTGAAAACGATTTTTACGGGTTCATCAATGCATGATAATCCGGAAAAAACGATTGCCGTCGCCGTAAGCGGGGGCATCGACTCCCTTGTCGCCGCCTTCCTGCTGAAACAGTCAGGATTTGACGTTTTCGGCATGCATTTCACGACCGGATACGAAAGCGCCGGCGGACATTCCAATACACGAACCCGGATCGACCACCTTTCCCGAACCCTTGGCATAACCGTCCATTCTATTGACATCCGCGACATCTTTGAAGCCCGCATTGTCAACTATTTTGTCAGCACCTATTCGATGGGAAAAACGCCTAATCCTTGCATGCGCTGCAACAGGGACATCAAATTCGGCATCATGCTGGATTATGCAGGAAAACTCGGGGCCCGGCGCCTTGCAACCGGCCATTACGCAAGAACGGAAAAAAGCGAAAACGGGCGCTTTGCTTTGAAAAGGGGCGTTGATTTGAAAAAGGACCAGAGCTATTTTCTGGCCATGCTGGATCAGGGGCAGCTTGCGCAGTCATGTTTCATCCTGGGCGACAAGACAAAAACGGACGTGCGACAGATTGCTGAAACAAACAATATCCATCCGTTTTTCCAGAAAGAGAGCCAGGATATCTGTTTCATCAAAAAAATGACCGCCCGGGAATTCCTGACCTCCAGGCTTCAAAATAAATTTGAAAGCGGTGAGATCGTCGACGCCAAAGGCTATGTCATCGGCCGCCACAACGGGCTGTTCCACTATACCATCGGCCAGCGCAGGGGCATCAACTGCCCTGGGCCGCAGGCATACTACGTGACAGGGATTGACATTCGGCGCAACCGCCTGGTCGTCGGGTTCAAGGATGAATTGTGCAAAAAAAGATGCACCATCACCAATGTGAACTGGATCAAGCCGCGACCTTCCGGCCCCGTTGCTGTCACCGCACGGATCCGTTACCGGCACAAGGCCGTTGAATCCGTATTGACCCACACCGGGCGCGATACCGCCACAATCGATTTCTCTGAACCCCAACCGGCGGTTACCCCCGGGCAGGCGGCCGTGTGTTACCAGGGCGATGAAGTCGTTGCCGCCGGATGGATTGAAAACGGGATATGAATAAACGCCTCAAATGCATCACCCTTGGCTGCAAGGTCAACCAGGCAGAGTCCGAAGCCCTCTTATCCCATGCCGAGCAGGTTGGCAGGTCCGTCTCCGATGACGCTGCCAACGGGCCGTCATGGGTCGTGGTCAACACCTGTACGGTAACCGCAAAGGCATCGATGCAGTCCAGGCAGGCCATCCGTAAAGCCATAAGGGAAAACCCCGGCGCAACGATCATTGTCACGGGCTGCTACGCCCAGCTGCAGCCCGATGCGATACGGGGCATCCCGGGTGTGGACTACATCATCGGGCAATCGGAAAAACACCGCATCTTCGAGATCATCGATGCCGGAGCGCCCGGGCTAAGCGAGACCTCCGTTATGGTCAATCCGATGGTTCATGAGCGGCAGCCTTTTCTTCAGATGCCCGCACCTGCATTCGGGCGCCGGACGCGCCCGTTTCTCAAGATCCAGGACGGCTGCGATTCGTTGTGCACATACTGCATCGTTCCCTACAGCCGCGGCAGCAGCAGAAGCCTGCCCCCGGACCAGGTGCAGGCAGAACTGGACGAATTGATCCGGATGGGTGCAAAGGAAATCGTGCTGACAGGCATCCATCTCGGTCGATGGGGAATGGACCTCCCCGGAAAACCGGGTCTCGTTTCACTGCTTCAAAGCATCGTGAACAGGCCCGGCTTGGAGCGGCTGCGCCTGAGTTCCCTGGAACCTGCGGAAATATCCACTCCCCTGCTCGATTTCATCAAGGAATCCAACCGGATCTGCCGGCACTTCCATGTCCCCATGCAAAGCGGGGACCCGGAGATTCTGAAACGAATGAACCGCCCTTACGCGCCTGAAAATTACAGTGAGACCCTTCAGGCCATCCATGACCGGCTGGAAGATGCCGCCATCGGTGCGGACATCATGGTCGGTTTTCCGGGGGAAACAGCGCCTGCGTTTGAAAACACATACAAACTGATTGATGCTTTACCGATCTCCTACCTTCACGTGTTTCCTTTTTCCCCCCGGCCGCCTGCACCGGCTGCATGCTACCCGGACCCGGTTCCGGGAGGTATTGCCCGGCAAAGGGCGCGTGCGCTTGCAGACCTGGGCACATTAAAAAAAGCCGCTTTTTACGAAAAAATGAAAACCCGCACCCTGGAAGTGCTCGTGGAAAAAACAATAGACCGTCAGGCTTTTTTATACAAAGGGCTTTCTTCTAATTATATTCCGGTATATATTGACGCTGATGGGCACATCGACACAAACCGGGTTGTCAATTGCCGCATGACCGGAATTGATCAGAACCTGTGCGTTTCGGCCAGGGTCATTGATAACGCCGGATAAGCACAGGAAAGCGGCTGGAAAACAATAATGCCTTGTTCACTTTAACCGATCTGATCCGGACGCCACCATGAATATCAAAAAAATCTCAGGAACCGACAGTTTTTCCATTTCCGATCTTGCCGATGAACTCGACATCAGTACCCGAACAATCCGTTTCTACGAGGAAAAAGGACTGATTTCACCCATGCGGACAAAAGGCAACCATCGTATTTACAACCGGCGCGACCGTACCCGGCTGAAACTGATCCTCCGGGGAAAGCGCCTGGGATATTCCCTGGACGAAATTGCTGAAATGATCGGCATGGCCGACTTCAACATGGATGAAGAGCAGCAGCTGATCAAGTCGCTGCAGTACGGCAAAATGAAATTGAAGGAAATCAACAGCCGGATGGAGGAGTTGCAGATTCTCAAGCAGGAGCTTCTCACCGTCCAGGAAAAAATATTGAAACGGCTCGAGGATTTGAAAAAACTGCCGCAGGAATTGCTCTAAAAAGGAATACAGATGCCAATCGTACACTGGGAAAAAAACGGGTCTGTCGCCGTCATAACCATGGATAACGACGAAAACAGGCATAATATCGAATTTGCAGACACACTCAACACCGTGCTTGAGGAAGTGGCATCCGACCCATCGGTCACTGCGGTGCTGCTCACATCGAAAAGCCCGAAATTCTGGTCCCTTGGGATCGATGTGGACTGGATCGGGAAACAGATGACAAACGGGTCGTTTGACACGATCAAGGCCTTCATGTACCGGATGAACGAAAACTTCAAAAAGATCCTCCTGTTTCCCGCTCCCGTTATCGCGGTTATCAACGGACACGCTTTCGGGAACGGCGCCATTCTGTCCTGCGCGTGCGATTTCCGCTTTATGAGGGCCGACAGGGGCTATTTCTGTTTTCCGGAAGTGGATCTTGGCATCCCGTTTCTTCCGGGAATGATCGAAATCATCAGAAAAGCCATTCCCCAATACAAGCTCAACGAACTGAAAATGACCGGAAAACGGGCGGATGCAAAAGAACTCGAAGCCCATCATGTGATTGAAAGGGCTTGCCCCGATACAGCGACCCTCATGGCAGACGCACTCTCCTTTGCACAGGGGTTCAACAAGAAACGGGGCATCTTTGCAGAGCACAAAAAGCGCATGTACAAACAGGTGATCGATGCCATTGACAACGCCGACCCCGAATTTATCGAGCCGCTGTTTCTTTTCGTTTCCGACTGATCTGCAGGGGTTTCAGCCAGGAAAGGCGCCGCGCCCATGAAACCTCCGGAAAACAACCGTCCCCCGGAAAGCGCCGGCCCTCCCCTCCCCGCAGAGGGCCTGAAAAAATCGGCCAAAACGATTACCGATGCGGCGGGGCGTGACGTAAATGTCATTTTCGAAACAGAGGCGATTCAGCTGGCCCGGCTTCACGACCGTCCGCTGCACGCCATCTACCTAGCAGCCATGGAAAACGGTATATGGCCTGTCCGCTATATCCGGAACCGGGACAGCCTGAGCCTCCGGGAACAAAAAAGGCTGGCACAGCTTCGGGCCGCTGTCATCGGCGCCGGGGGGTTGGGGGGGTATGTCATTGAACTGCTTGCCCGGATCGGCTTTGGGCACCTCACCGTCGTTGATCCCGGCCGGTTTGACGAAACCAACCTGAACCGTCAGATCCTGGCCGACACTGCGTCGCTGGGAAAAAGCAAGGCGGCCATCGCAGCATGCCGGGCAGGTGCGGTCAACCCCGCCCTGATAGTGAACGCACATGCCGTGTACCTGAACTGCGACAATGCCCAAAGCCTCCTTCACGGCTGCGATATCGCCCTGGACGCCCTGGACAACATGGAAACCCGCATTGTTTTGAGCAAGGCGTGCCGCACACTGAAAATACCGCTTGTGCACGGCGCCATATCCGGCTTTGAGGGGCGGGTGATGGCGATAATACCGGACGACCCGGATATCCATACACTTTTCGAATCCGGAGAACAGCCGTCTTCAGAAGCCGTTATGGGTACCCCTGCCATTGCGCCGGCCGTCATCGCGTCATTGCAGGTCATGGAAGCACTGAAGGTTGTCTTGAACCGCGGCCGGCTTTTTCGGCAAAAAATGCTCTATGCGGACCTCGAAGATGGGAGTTTTAACGAATTTAACTTTTAATACGAACCTTTATGCCGCGATCCTTCAGGTAATGTTTTAACTCCGGAATGGCGATGATGTTGAAATGGAATACGGATGCCGCCAGGAGGATATCGGCGCCCGCCTGTGCGGCCTCGTAAAAATGTTCCATGGTTCCGGCCCCGCCGGAAGCAACGATTTCCCCGGAAACAACCCCGCGCAGCTTTCGGATCAGGTCCAGGTCATAGCCTGTTTTTACCCCGTCGGTGGTTTTGCTGGTTGGCAGAATGGTTTTCACCCCGAATCCATCGACCGCTTTGGCCCACTCGACCGCATCCGCACCCGTGGGTGTCCGCCCGCCGTCCACGTAGACCTCATAGCCGGAAGGCAGCGACGGGTTGACAGCGGCGTCGATGGCGACCGTCACCCGGTCTTCCCCAAATTCCCTGATCATTTCAACGATGACGGCCGGCTTTCTGAAAGCGGCACTGCTCGTGGAAACCTTGTCCGCACCCGCCTCGAGTACGGCCTTTGCGGAAGCCACGTCCGAAATCCCGCCACCCACGGTAAACGGGACCGAAGCCACCGCCGCCACCTGGCGCACCACGTCGAGCATGGTGGCGCGCCCCTCGACCGTTGCCGTGATATCCAGCAGGGCCAGTTCATCCGCACCGGCCTCGCAGTAAGCGCGGCAGCATTCCACAGGGTCTCCGGCATCGCGTATGTCGACGAACTGCACGCCCTTGACGACCCGCCCGTTCTGCATGTCCAGGCAAGGCATTATCCTGACACTCATAGGAATCTCCAGTATGAATAGTTTGTTAGGGCCATGTCACACCCCTTCCGATGGGGTTTGGCATGGCTTCCAGGCCCACCGGCCGCCACCCGCCCCTCCCTTAAAGGGCTTCAATGGTCGAGGGCGGTTTTTGGGTAATATTGTATGTAACGCTTACCACTTCAGGAATTTCACCGGTTATGCGGGCGGCCATTTTTTCCAGCACATCATAGGGCAGCCGGGTCGGCTTCGCCACAACCGCATCCCTGGAATCCCAGCATCGGATTTCCACCTGGTTTCCGTACTGCCGGGCGCCCTGGACAACGCCTGTCACCCGGTCCTCATGGAGAACGGCAAGATACTGGAAGGCGTCAACACCGGCCAACGCTTCCTCGACGATGTATGTGGCCCGTCGCACGAGTTCAATGCGCTCGGGCGTGGCTTCCCCGATGACCCGCGTCACCAGCGCCGGACCCGGAAAAGGCGGGCGGTTGTAAACCGATTCCGGCATGCCAAGGGCCTTGCCCACGGCGCGCACACCGGTTTTCCGAAGTTGAATAAGGGGCTCGATCACCTTGTATCCGTATGCGCTTTGGGTGTCGATGCCAAGCTGCGACAGGATATTGTGCTGGCGCTTGATGCCGGCGACCGTTTCCTCGACGTCCGTATAAATGGTTCCCTGAAGGAGATATTTCGCGCCGCTTTGCTTGACGAGGCGGCCGAACACCGTTTTATAGAATGTATCGGTAATTGCCTGGCGCTTTAATTCCGGATCGGCAATACCCCGCAGGGCAGAATAAAATTCTTCTTTTGCATCGATTTGCTCAACGGGAACGCCAAGTGCCGTCATGGTCTCCATGACGGATTCGGGTTCCCCCTGCCGCATGAGGCCGTTATCGATAAAATAGGTTTTCAAACGCTCACCGATGGCCCGGTGCGCGAGCATCGTGACAACCGAAGAGTCCACACCGCCGGAAAGTGCATTTACCGCGATCGCGTCCCCGGTCTCCCGGGCAATTGCCCGGCACTGGTCTTCGATGAACCGTTCGGGATCCAGTGATTCAATGGGTATTTCTTGAACGGATGCCATTTGCTTTCTCCTGGTTGAAGCCCCGCCCCTGAACACAGGCGATTTTCGGCTTTTGTTCGGGTTTTCATGTTATTTTCCGTTAAAACGGTAATACTTCTACCGGGAATGCCGCCGGAGGTCAAGCGGGAATATACCCACAGCTTGATGCAACGGGGCAATCTTCCCAGTCTTGTTATTATTATCGAAATCGAAATCGGGATCGAAATCGGGATTGAGATCGGGATT
>SKZX01000306.1 GCA_007127175.1 Desulfobacterales bacterium | reverse complement strand
GGCGGGGCCCGCGGATGGCCGAACCGGTATCCTGGTTCAACGCAAACCGTGAAAAATCAACCCACTTATCAATACCGCCCGCCCCGTCATACGCCGGTTTGCTGCTTTGGATAAACAGCAGTGCACCCGGAGGGAAAGCCCCCTGGTCAAGGGCAACCGAACGCCCCCGTGTCAGCGGCACGCCGATGCACCCGCGGGCGCCGTGCGCCCCTTCGGCAAAAAAAATATAGCGGGGATTGTAATGCAGAATTTCATCTGTTTCATCGGGGTTCGCGCGGATATATTGCGCGATCTTCTGCATGGACATTTCCGCGGCGGCGACCCTCCCCGTATCGATGAGGTATCTGCCGATACTTCTATAGGGCAGGCCGTTTGAAATGGCATAATGGAGGTGAACCAGGCCGCCGTCTTCAAGATGGATCGTCCCGGAGCCCTGGACATGGAGAAAAAACAGCGCCACCGGATCACTGACCCAGGCAATGGGGACGGCCCGGCCTTCCAGGGCCCCGGCGTCTATTTCCCTGCGGCTGAAATACGGGGTCACGGTTTTGCCGTGCTGCCGGCCGATGAGGGTTTTCGGGCCGCAGGAAAGGTCAAAGGCCGATAAATGAACCTCTACGAGGTCATCGGGCCGGCCGTAAACGGGATGACCAAACCTTTCGCTTGGCTTCCGGCTGCCGGGCATCCCCGGCACAAAATACCCGGTAAAAAGCACCTCCACCGGCCTGCCCATCTCCCGGTAGGCATAAATCGACCCGTTTGCCCGGATAAAATCATTGAGTTCACCTGAGCCCGGATTGGTTTCAAGAAAATCCCTGAACCGCCGAAGCCCGGCAGCAAGATCGGCTGCGCGGTACACGCCGCTGCCGTATGAAAAAGCCCTTTCGCCGGGAAGCCGCTCGTAGTAGGCAATGCTTGAGGAAATTGCATCCGCCAGGCGCTGAAGGCTTTCATCATCGTCAAAGACCGGCCATTCTTCCTCGGGCAGTTTTTCTATAGTGAAAGCCGCATCTGCCGAAAACATGGGCATTAAAAGGGCAAAACCCCAAAAAAGGAGAACTGCGCCAAAAAACAAGGTTCGTCTAATCCCCGGCCTCATAAGCCTCCGTTTCCGATTCAACCTGCCTGGATCTTTTCTCGACCATTTCCGGTGCATCCAGGCTTTTTTCATTGCGCCCAGCCGCCCCCATTTCCTGAAGCCGGCGCGCCGATACCAGGACACGCTTTTCAAGGGAGCCGACTGTCTTGTTATAGGTTGACACACATTTGTCCAGGTCCCGGCCGAGCCGGTTGAGATGATCGACCATGGCGGCCATCCGGCTGTAGAGGGCGCCGGCCAGTTCACCGATCTCGCGGGCGTTTTCCACTGCCGCGTCCTGGCGCCAGCTGTATGCGACGGTCTTGAGAAGGGTAATCAGCGTCGTGGGGGTTGCCAGAATGACCCCTTTGGCAGCGCCCTGCTCGATCAACGCGGGCGCCTGCTTCAACGCCGCGCTGAAAAAGTTCTCTCCCGGCATGAACATGACCACAAACTCGGGTGTCGGCGAAAAACCGCTGAAATAGGATTTCTGAGAGAGCTTGCCGATATGACGCTGAACATGGGTGGCATGACGGGCAAGATGGGCTTCTATTTTTTCGGGCGCTTCAGTCTCAAGGGAATCGAGGTAGGCGGTAATGGGCACCTTGGCATCGATGACGATGCTCCGGTTCCCGGGCAGCCGAACGACCATGTCCGGGCGAATTGTGCCGCTTTCCGCATCCGTCGACGGTTGCTCAAAAAAATCGCAGTGGTTCTGCATGCCGGCGATTTCGACCACCCGCTTGAGCGTTATTTCCCCCCAGCGCCCCCGCACATGGGGGAGCCGCAGGGCTGAGACCAGCTTTCCGGTTTCCTTCTGCAGCGCCTGCTGGGTTTTTACCAGGGACAGCACCTGCTGGGTGAGACCCCCGTAAGCCTCCTGGCGGGCCTGCTCCATGGCCTGCACCTGCCGGTCGTATTTTTCAAGGCTTTCGACAATCGGCCGAATGATCTCGCCGATGTTCCTGCGCTTATGGTCCATTTCATTTTTGGCCGCATCGAAATACCTTTCAAAGGTTGAGCCGGCAAGATCCAGAAAATAGCGGTTGTTGTCCTGCAGGGCCCGCGATGAAAGGGCGGAAAAGGCCTGCTCCGAGCGGCTGCGGATTTCCTCGAACATTATGATTTGGCTTTCCGCCATCTCCTTCTGGGATTCGACCCTGGCCTCCAGGCGCGCCACTTTTTCAGCGGCTGCCGAAAGCCGTTCCCGCAGCGACCGGTTCTCAAGCTCAAGCGCCGCCGCTTCAGCTCTTAACGCGGCAGCGCGCCGCCTTGAGGCCACCCACACGATGAAACCGCATACAAGCGCACCTGCACACGCTGCCGCTGCCAGATAGAGCATTTCCGGGGGGATAACCATATGGCATCAATTCCCGCGGATGAAGTGGCCGCTTTTCCCCCCTGCTTTTTCAAGCAGGGAGATATCCGATATCACCATGGACCTGTCATGGGACTTGCACATATCGTATATGGTCAACGCAGCAACCGCTACCGCCGTAAGGGCCTCCATTTCAACCCCTGTCCGGTCTGAAGCCCTGACAAGCGCTTCAACCTGAATGGCGCCCGCTTCCCTGTCCATGTGAAAATCGATCTGGACATGGCGGATGCTGACCGGGTGGCACATGGGAATAAGGGCGTGGGTCTGCTTGGCCGCAAGAATCCCCGCGATTCTTGCTGTTTCAAGGACATTCCCCTTTCGCATGCTGTTGGCGGCCACCTTGTCAAAGGTCTCGCCATTCATGGAGACCCTGCCGCCGGCCCGGGCCTTGCGGTCCGTCACGTCCTTATCGCCGACATCGACCATCCGGACCCTGCCTTTTTCATCCATGTGCGTAAATTCGTTCAATGGCGCCTCCACTTGCACTGTAAGCACTGCCTTTCATTTTCCCGAACATCGCCGGCTGCGGCAACCGTCATGAGTCCTTCTTACCGGCACGATCAAGGTCAGCCGCCGTGTTGATATTGAAAAAGGACTTCAAGTCCGGGTCCACTGCCAGCACCGTTTCTTCCGGAATTTTTACAACCCGCATCTTCCTGAAAACTCTTTTTATTTTGAACTTTTCCCGCTTAAGGTGCCATTCTATTGCGGGGAGTGCGGACCGGGCATACGCAGCCAGGAGGGGTTCCGTGCCGGACGGTGTTTCCGGCATCACGGCGGCGGCATCCGGATGAATACTTGAAACAACCAGGTGGATCATTTCCTCCCGAATAAACGGTGTATCACATGCCGCCACGAAAACATAAGGGTTTTGCGCATAAAGCAGCCCGGCATGGATGCCTGTGAGTGAGCTTCTCACGGAAAAAATATCCGACACCAGGGTCACATCATAATCCAGGTAGGCCAGCGGCGTGTTTGTGACAATGAGGATATCATCAAAAACCTTCTGGAACACTTCGATGATCGGATCGATTACCCGCCGTCCGTTCAATTCGAAAAAGGCCTTGTTTCGTCCCTGGAAACGGGAGCTTAACCCGCCGGCAAGAATTGCGCCCGAGCATGAAGGCTTCATGTGACATATCCTGTGCTGATCGTCAGGGAAGCGTGCATCCGTTCAACAAAACATAAATCTTGATCTCTTACGGATTCATAGTATATGGTGCTATTGTTTTCAATTGTTTTCAGACCTTTTCAAGCAAAAGAACGGTTTTGTCAAATCACAAGGAACGATTCGCATGAGACGCAAAACGGTCCTCAAGCCGCAGGAGCTCGAAACGATCATTCACCGCATGGCCGATGAAATCCGGGGCAACCAGGATGATCCTTCACGGCTCGCGCTGGTGGGCATTCACACCCGCGGCGTATTCCTGGCCGAACGACTCCGCAAAATCATCAAAACCGCCGGAGGGGTCGACGTCGCCACAGGCAGCGTCGATATCAATCTCTACCGTGACGACTGGACCCGCATTGCCCATCACCCGGAAGTGCGCGGCAGCGAAATCCCGTTTCCGGTCGGCGGCAGAGACATCATCCTGGTAGACGATGTCCTGTACACCGGGCGCACCGTCCGCGCGGCAATGGAAGCGCTCATGGATTACGGCCGCCCGGCCAGAATCGAACTGTGCGTCCTTATCGACCGGGGTCACCGGGAGTTGCCCATCCAGGCCAATTATACCGGCATGCATATTGACACGCAAAAAAATGAATCCGTAAACGTCCTGCTTTCAGAATGTGACGGAGAAGACCGGGTCGACATCGTGACACCCTAATAACAGTATAAAAGCAGATATTGAGCGATGACGAAAAAGGACCACGTTAAAAAGAAACCGCAAACCGTTAGAGTCGGCATCATGACCGTATCGACGACCCGCAGTGCTGCCGAGGACAAAAGCGGGCAGTGGATGAAAAAGCAATGCGAAAAGGAAGGCCACGAAATCGTGGACTACCGGATCGTCACCGATGACCGCCATGAAATCACAAAATCGGTGAGCGCATTGATTCATCGCAGCAGGCCCGATATCCTGCTCATCAACGGGGGTACCGGCATCAGCCCGACGGATGTGACCATTGAAGCCATAAGCCCTCTTTTTGTCAAAGAAATGACCGCTTTCGGGGCACTTTTCGCGAGACTCAGCTTCGAACAGATCGATTCGGCCGCCATATTGTCGCGGGCAACCGCAGGCATCATCGGCGACACGGCGGTTTTCTGCCTGCCCGGAAGCCTCAGGGCGTGCAAACTGGCCTGCATTGAGTTGATTTTACCGGAAATCGGACACATTGCCGCACACCTGCAAACCGGTTAGAAGCCATGAGACGAACCCGAAACCCCCATAAACCGATTACGGAAAGATATACACCATGTTTGGAATAGGAATGCCGGAATTGATACTGATTCTGGCCGTGGCCCTCATCGTTATCGGTCCCAAAAAGCTGCCCGACCTGGCCAGGTCCCTGGGAAAAGCCTTAAACGAGTTTAAAAATGTTACCCAGGACGTCAGGGATTCCATCAACACCGATGCCAAAGACACCAGGCCCATTGAAAAGAACGGCCCCGGCCGGATTGGCCGGCGCACCGGGACGGACATTTCCGAGAAAGAAGCGGAAGCCGTATCGCATACGGAAAAAGATCCCGGCCCGGCGGTACAGACAGGTGTTCCCGAATATGATGCAGAACCCGCGGAGAGTCCGGAGGAAACCCTGAAAAAAAATGAATGAAGACGCGGATAAACTGCCGTTGACAGAACACCTGGAAGAGTTGCGCAAACGGCTGATACGGTGCATCATCGCCATATTGGTTGGTTTTGTGGTTGCCTATGCATTCAAGGAGCGGCTTTTTGATATACTCGCCGCGCCCCTGATCAATGTCATGGGCCAGGGCGATACCCTTATTTTCACCGGCATCCCCGAGGCTTTTTTCACTTATCTCAAAGTATCCCTCCTGGCCGGGCTTTTCCTTGCTGCGCCCTTTATCATCTTCCAGTTCTGGATGTTCGTAGCGCCCGGGCTCTACCGGCACGAACGCAAAACGATGATACCGATCATATTCATTTCGTCGTTTTTTTTTGTCGGGGGCGCCCTGTTCGGCTACTTTGTCGTTTTTCCGCTTGGGTTCAAGTTCCTTTTGGGATTTGCAACGGAATCCATCCAGGCGCTGCCGTCCATGCGCGAATACCTGAGTTTTTCCGCCAAGCTCCTGCTTGCCTTTGGCATTGTGTTTGAGCTGCCCATCGTCATCACCTTCCTGGCACGACTGGGGATTGTCACGGTACCCTTTCTCAAGAAAAACCGGAAATACGCCATTCTGATCTTCTTTGCAGGTGCAGCGGTGCTGACCCCGCCGGACGTGGTCACACAGACCCTTCTCGCGCTTCCCCTGATGGTTTTATACGAAGTCAGCATCATCGGGGCGCGCCTGTTCGGACGGGAAAATGCGAAAGGCGATGCCAAGGCAGGGGAGAAAACAGGCAGTGATTGAGTTCCCCCCCACTGAATTTATTTGACACGGGGATATATTTCTGGTATCCAATTTACTTGACGCAATGAATACCGACTTAAACATTAACCATGTTATTTCAGATATATGATTACTTAATCAGGAGGTGGATGAAATGAGTAGAAAATCGATACTGGCGGTGCTTTTCGCTGGCATTGCATCGCTTTTTGTCGCAGCTGGCCTCAACGCGGGCCTCGAGGGCTGCCCTGACGTGATCACCATGAAGCACGAGGAAGCCTTTGAACAGCACCGCATGGGTATTGTTGATTTTACCCATACAAAACATGTCGTGGAATACGGGTACAGCTGCGGGGCATGCCACCATGATGCTTCCGGAACGCCCACAGACGACATCACGTGCGAAGATGACATCAAGCATTGCATTGACTGCCACAGCAAACCCGGACAGCCGCGCGTGGATCGAAGTCTGCCCGAAGAAGAACGTTTGAAACTGGAGCGTGAATACTTTCTGGGCGCCATTCACCAGAACTGTATGGACTGCCATAAGGACTACAACCAGGAAACCGGCACGAATGCAGCGCCGGTGGCCTGCACCCAGTGCCATCCCAGACCGTAATCCTTTTTAATTTTCCACTGGACCCAAAAAGCCGGGTTGCTTCAGCAGCCCGGCTTTTTTTATTTACCTTAACGGCCGCGAACACACCCCGGCCGCACAACCTTCACCCGATCATCTTACAGCCGCCTCAACGTATCACCGCCCCCGAATGCCCTTGCCAGCCGGACAAGCGACTGGGCCCACTGCGGATAACCCAGGGCATGGAGGTGGGTATAGGTTGCCATCACGTTTCCGATACACACCCCATCTTTGGGGCCGTCGCTGCAATCCAGAAATCCGCGCCCCTTTTTCATGTCAAAGACAAGGTCGTGATCGCCGCCCTTCCATTCCAGAACCCGTGAATAATGAAATTCGTGTCCCTTGAGGGTCATTCCCTTTGGGAAATAGGGGTTGTCCCGGTTGACGGTGACAATGGTGTAGCCGTGCCCCTGGGGCCGCCTGGAAAAATCGAAAACAACGGGCAGGACACCTGCCATGGGATACGACCGGTCCAGTACCAGGGCTTCCCCGAGGTACATGAGCCCGCCGCACTCCGCGTATATGGGAAGTCCCTTTTCAGCCATTGTTTTCAGGGCTTTTTTGAACCGCTCATTTTCAGAAAGCGCCCGGGCGTGGGTTTCGGGAAACCCGCCGCCGATATACAAACCGTCAATACCCGAAAGATCCGATGGGTCGAGGGCGCTTATATACTCCAGGTCGGCGCCGGCAATGGTCAGGGCTTCAAAATTTTCAGGGTAGTAAAACTGAAACGCGCTGTCCACGACAACCCCGATACGCGGGCGGCGTTCTGTTTTTACCCTTTGACCAGTGCCGCCGGGGAAAAGCACACCCTGTGCTTCCTGAAAATCAGCACGGGCTGAAGACGCGCCGGGATGAACCGCTCCGGTTACAGCGCCGCCATGACTCTGCTGACCCACGGCTCCCTCTGCAATCCGGTATACGGCGCCAAGATCGATGTGCGCCGCTGCCATCCGGGTTGCCGCTTCAACGGACGCAGCAGCCCACGCATGCTCCGGCGCAGGGGTAAGCCCCATGTGCCGCTCCGGGAAATCCTTGCCGGGAAGCTTGGGGATGGCGCCTATGACCGGAATATTGCAATAGGACGCAATGCAATCCCGGAGGAGGTTTTCGTGCCGCTGGCCTGCAACGCGGTTAAGGATGACCCCGGCAATCTTCACACGCGGGTCAAAGCCGATACACCCCATAACCAGTGCAGCCATGGTGCGGGTGCTCTTGGTGCAATCAATGCATAAAATCACGGGCGTCTGAAGAAGGACGGCCAGAGCTGCGCTGCTGGTGGAACCGGTCGCGTCCAGGCCGTCGTAAAGCCCGCGGTTTCCCTCGATGACGGCGATATCGGCGTGTCTGCTTCGGAGGGCGAAAGAGGTCGAAACAAGGTGATCGGGGAAAAGAAAAGAATCCAGGTTATGACAAGGCCGGCCGGCAGCCATGGCCAGCCAGCCTGCATCAATATAATCAGGCCCCTTTTTGAAAGGGGCAACTGTTTTGCCGGATCGGGCCAAAGCGGCAATAATACCGATAGATATCACCGTTTTTCCGGACCCGCCGCGCAGGGCGGCGATCAGGACCCGCGGGATATCAATCTCAGTCGTGTCTGCATGATGCATTTGTGCTCAAATCGACCCGGCCAACACGTCTAACTATCCTTCTTCATGCTCAGCGGCGCTCTGCTTGCCCGCGCCCTTGAGGCCGTACATGGAGGTGCTGCCGCTGGACCAGAATACCAGAACTTCTTCTTCCACCATCTTGGTGACGATCTTTTTCGCTTCCCTGGGTTTGAGATCCAGGATTTTGGCAAGATCGCTGAAGTACCACTTTGACTTGGTTTTTTCCTTCTTCTTCAGCGTGTCGACAATCAACTGTTTTTGCTCTTCGTATTCCATTTGAACGCATCCTTTGCAGGTTGAGGTTCCGGGGCCGTAAAAAACCGGCCCCGGGTAAGCGACTATTGGTTTTAGAACTTGAAATTCGTGGTCTGGCGCCAGGTATAGTATGCCGGATCACGGAAATCATCAATCAGGTGATGGGTGAATTCAAGCTCACATTTCTCGAAGAATCTTTCCCAGCCGATACGTTCGGCCCACTCACCCAGCCGTTCGTATTTTCTGGCATCCGCCGCATAAACTTCAACGATCTTTTTAATCGCATCGGTCGTTTCCGGCCAGCGGGGCGCAGTGTTGGGCAGGAACGCCACCGCAACCTTGGAGAACTTCGGCGCCGAGCGGCTGTTGGACACCTTGCCGCCGACCATCAGGACAACGCCGTCGCCTTCCTTGTCCATCAGGGGCAGACAGGGACACATGGTGTAGCAGTTGCCGCAGTACATGCAGCGGCTGTTGTTGACATCGACGCTGTTGAGCGTCTTGCCGTCGATTTCGACCTTCTTGGGCTTGATGGCGGCTGTCGGGCAGGCAGCAATGGCCAGCGGGATTTCACACATCTTGTCCAGGTATTCGTGGTCGACCATCGGCGGTTTCCGGTGATAACCGAGCATCGCGATGTCCGAGCAGTGGACCGCGCCGCACATGTTCAGACAGCAGGCCAGGGAAACCCGCAGCTGTGCCGGCATGCGCATGTCTTTAAAATCGTCGAAAAGTACGTCCATGGCGGCCTTGACCGGCCCGGAAGCGTCGGTTGCCGGCGTGTGGCAGTGAATCCATCCCTGAGTGTGGACGATGTTGGTAATGCCGGCGCCGGTGCCGCCAACGGGGAACTTGTAGGAGCCAGCGTCAAACTTGCGGCTTTCCAGGTCTTCGATGAGCGGTTTGACCTTGTCCTTGCTGTCCACCATGAACTCGATGTTGTTTCGGGTGGTCCAGCGCACATAGCCGTCGCAGTGTTTATCGGCGATATCACAGATTTCACGGATGAGCATAACGCTCATGAGGCGGGCGCCGCCGACGCGCACCGTGTACACCTCGTCGCCGGTTTCGGAAACATGTACCAGAACGCCGGGCTCAAGGATTTCATGATACAGCCATTTGCCCTTGTTCTTGGCAATGACCGGCGGATAAAATTCGTCGTATTTTCTCGGCCCGATGTCCGTCACCCGATTTTCCATCGGGCTCTTGGGATCGTATCCTGATGATATAAATGCCATTGTTCCCACCCCCTATCGTAGATGTCGTTTTCTGAATGCGTTGATATCCATTTCAAAACCGCCCGGGACTTCCTCTTCCTTCCAGAAGATGTACGGGTTGTGCCTGGGCTCGGAGACGTGCTGCGGCATGGCGTCAACACCCACCGCTTCCAGCAGCGCCTGGAAACCCTTGCGCTTCATGAGCTCGCCCAGCCGTTCACGGTTTTTGCCCTCTTCCATCCACCAGTCCCAAATGGGTTCAATAACATTCTTGATTTCCTCGTATCCGCTTTCCTTGTTGACTTCCACAAAAGGAATCAGCAGGGAGCCCATCTGGGCACCGTCGAGGATCGGGGCTTTGGCGCCGACAAGAATGGAAAGACCACCATGGACACCGGGACGCAGGGCGCGCGGCATGACGTTGATGCAGTGCATGCAGCGGACGCACTCACGGTTGTTGATCTCGAGCTTGCCATTTTCATAGCGCATGCACTCAGTCGGGCAAAGATCAAGAACTTCCTTTGCGATGTCAAAGGGACCCCAGTCTCGACCGGCATGGGCATTGCCGTTAGGCTTTACGTCACCCTCCACGTAGGCCTTGACCGCATCCTGGTCGATGCGGATATCGTCTTTCCAGGTACCGACGAACGCCATGTCCGCACGGGCGATGGAAGCCACGCAGCAGTTGGGGCAGCCGTCGAACTTGAACTTGAACTTGTAGGGGAAGGCCGGCCGATGCAGCTCGTCCTGGTAGTCTATGGTCAACTGGTAGCAGAGGTCCTGCGTATCGTAACAGGCCCATTCGCAGCGCGCCTGGCCGATACAGTCGGCGGGGGTACGCAGGTTGGACCCTGACCCGCCAAGGTCCTGGTCCATTTTATGGGTCAACTCGAAAAAAATTTCTTCGAGCTGCGGTGTTGTGGTCCCGAGAAGGATGATATCGCCGGTGGAGCCGTGCATGTTGGTCAGGCCGCTGCCCCGGAAATCCCACAGGTCGCAAAGCTGCCGGAGGTAATCGGTCTTGTAGAATTTTCCACCGGGCTGGGCGACGCGCATGGTGTGGAAATGCGCAACACCCGGGAACATCTCGGGCTGGTCACAGTAGCGGCCGATAACGCCACCGCCGTAGCCGAAAACACCGACAATACCGCCGTGCTTCCAGTGGGTTTCCCCGTCCACATAAGACAGTTCGAGAACACCCAGCAGGTCGTCAACGACATCCACGGGAATCTGGTATTCAACATTGTTTTCATTCTTTGCCCTTGCTTCGGCCTGCTGCTTCATGTCCGAAACAAAGCTCGGCCATGGTCCGCTTTCAAGCTGGTCCAGCAAGGGGGTTTTGTTTTTCGCCATTGTCATCCTCCCTTTCATTAGTAATTAAGCCACGCATCCACTGTTTTTATTGCAAGATCCTGATTTCCGCAAGCCAATGATATCCGGCGAATTCTTCAGGAGTTCTAAACACGATTACCCGCATCATATTTCCATAAAGGCGTAAAAAAAAATTTTATAGATTTATTGTTGTCTTTTGTCAATGAAAAACAACGTTTTTTGGGAATCCGACGTTCGGTTTGGCAAAAACCAATATTTAAAGCGCTGTTTTCAGGCCCTGGAGAAAATGGCCTATCTGCTTTTTTCCTTCTCGATCTCCGCCCTGATTTCCTCGGCGACTTCGTAGCCAAGCGCCATGGCTCTTGAACAATGCTTTTCAGCCGATTCGTAATCCCCTTTTTCCAGGTAGCTGATGGCAAGATTGTTGTGCGCAAGTGGAAAATCCGGGTCGACCGCCAAAGCCTGCCGGTTTATTTCAATGCTTTTGTCCACATCCCCCTTCATCAGGTAGGCGTTGGCCAGGGTGGCAATCGCCTGGATGAAATTCGG
>SKZX01000110.1 GCA_007127175.1 Desulfobacterales bacterium | reverse complement strand
CCTGGTTGCCGTAAACGGATGAAATTTCTTCAATGGCGCTGGTGCCTGTTTTCTTTCCCGTGGCAAGGTATTGCCGGACGATATCAACGGCATCGCTGCCGATGGATATCTTGTCCGCCCCGGAGCGGAAGTACCCGGCAGCGGTTTCAAGGGCGGAGTAATGGCGACCGTTTTTGTCTGTAAAGGCCCGGATGCCCCCGCCGATGGTCAACGGCACGAACACGTGCCCGGATGTCCGCCTGAGCACATCCATCATGGGCAAATCTTCCAAGGGAAATTCCCGGTATCCCGTAATATTCAGAAAAGTGATTTCATCGGCGCCTTCCTCGTAATAGCGCCTGGCCAGCGCCACAGGGTCACCCATGTTCCGGACCACTCCGTTTTCGCGGACGTCATACTGGTTCCCCTTTGTGACGACGAGATCGCCGGCATCATTTCCGCGGACGTCCAGGCAGGCGATGATCCGCTTGGCAAGCCCGGTTTTTCTTTCTTTCCGGACAGTGGCCGGGCTGCCTTTGCCGCCGGATACGAAATTTTTGAGCAGGGTGAGGCCGTCCGGGCCGCTTTTTTCCGGGTGGAACTGGGTTGCCGCGATATTTCCCCGCTGGATGCTGCTGGCAAAACGGATGCCGTAGTCCGTGGTGGTCAGGGTGTCTGCCGGGTCAACCGGGGCGACGTGGTAGGAATGGACAAAGTAAAATTTTTCATCCCCCGTCATGCCGCTGAAAAGCGCTGACGGCTTGTTTATGGAAACACCGTTCCACCCGATGTGCGGGACGCTCAAATCAATGTCAAAGCGCCTGACATCCCCTTTGATAAACCCCAGGCCCGGGATGCCCGGCGCCTCTTCACTGGCCTCGAACAGGGCTTGCAGACCGAGGCAGATCCCAAGAAACGGCCTGTTTTCGTTCAGGTATGAAAGCAGTGCGTCCACGAAACCGTTTTCACGCAGCACCGTCATCATGCGGCCGAAATTACCCACCCCCGGGAAAACGAGTTTTTCCGCCGACTGTATTTCTGCCCCGGTTTTGGCAATACAGACGGATTCCCCGGTTTTTTCGATGGCGTTAATGACGCTGCGAACGTTTCCCGCACCGTAATCCAGAAGCGTGATCATTTTTTATTGCACCGAGTAATCCCTGAGGGTGATTGTCATCTCAACGCTTCTCAGCCAGAAGTTTTTTACTTCCTCCGGGGACAGGTTCAGTTGTCTCCCAAGGTGCCGTGTGATGCCTTCCGTATCCACTTCTCCGTGCGTTTCGAAATCGGCTTTCACTTCCTGCCATGCTCTCAGGACCAGTCGCTCCTCGATATCCAGAACAATATCGCTTGCCTGCACCTGCCAGTAGTGGTTTCTCAGGTTCCCCGCCACGCCGCCGCCGTCCGGAGAGTGCTCCGCTACTGCAGTAAAGTAATCGCTGCACCCAATGTCGGCAATGGGGGTCATGGCCACCTGGACGTAATCGGCCCCGGTTCTTTTCTGCAAATCGACAGCCGCCCGGATGATGGTGTGGGCCCTTGCGATATAGGTGTCCGCGGTCGAAGCGATGCACATTGATTTCCGGGTGCGCCCGTATCCGGCGGAAAAATCCTGTTCATCGACCACGATATAGGAATGGGCCCGGGACATATCGGGCATGGGGCGTACCTGCTCCCCGAATGCCCCCGTGGTGTGGGCGGCTATGAAAAACATTATCGTTAAAAGCCTACCAAGATATCGTGCCAATTTTTTCAGACCTTTTTCATTCAAGGGATCATCATAGCCTTGATTAACTGATTTGAAGGGTAAAATCAAGAACGTGTTAACCCTGTTCTTTCCCGGCCGGCGTATTGACAGGTTTTTTGCGCCGGTCATCCCCGGAGGGGATATGGAATATAGCCGGTGGTTTCAACCACCGGTCCGGGCAGGGGCATTTAATGCCCAGAGTCCTGAAGGGACGACATTCAGCGAAAACATGTCCTTGCCCCGGCATATTGACAGGGCATTGATTTGATGCAATAAGTATTGGCCATTATCCACTTGTTTCACAGGAGAAACCAATGCCAGAAACAAATACACCCCGGCGGCCCATATGGCTGGACCCGGGTTCGGAAGCCCTTTTCATTATCGACCAGCGAAAATTGCCGCAGCAGATGATTATAACTGAACTGAAGACCGTGGACAACGCGATCTATGCCATTTCGGAACTGATGGTCCGGGGCGCGCCCCTGATCGGCGTGACCGGCGCCTATGGCCTGTACCTGGCGGCAAAAAATGCGCCGGCGGACGGGCCTGCCGATGCCTACCTCAAACAGGAAGCGCTTCGCATCAAGGCGGCAAGGCCCACGGCGGTCAACCTGGAATGGGCTGTGGACCGGACGCTTGCCGTGGTTCTTGCGGAAAAAGGGGCAGGTGAGCGGATCAATGCAGCAAAGCGCGAAGCCGCAGCCATCGCCGACGAGGAGGCCCAAAACTCCCGCCGGATCGGCCGGCACGGGCTTGCGCTCATTGAACGGATCGCGAAGGAAAAAGGCGGCGCCCCGGTCCACATCCTGACCCACTGCAACGCGGGGCGCCTGGCCTGCATCGAACTGGGGACCGCCACGGCGCCCATTTACGCCGCCCATGAAAAGGGGATCAACGTCCACGTGTGGGTGGACGAAACCCGCCCCTTGAACCAGGGGTCGCGCCTCACGGCGTGGGAACTCGGCATGGAGAAAATCCCGCACACCGTTATCGCGGACAACACCGGCGGCCACCTCATGCAGCATGGCATGGTGGACATCGTTATCGTGGGGTCCGACCGCTCCACCCTGACCGGGGACGTGGCCAACAAGATCGGGACCTATCTGAAGGCGCTTGCCGCCCGGGACAACGATGTGCCTTTTTACGTGGCCCTGCCCTCATCGACATTTGACCGCAAGATCCGCGACGGGGTAAAGGATATCCCCATTGAGCTGCGGGACCCCGACGAAGTGCGCTATATGCCCGGCGTTCAAAAGACTGCCGCCAATCTCCTGGTACCGGAAGATTCCCCTGCCGCCAATTACGCCTTTGACGTGACCCCGGCCCGCCTGGTGACCGGCTTCATAACGGAGCACGGGGT
>SKZX01000207.1 GCA_007127175.1 Desulfobacterales bacterium | reverse complement strand
GCCCTGGGCCTCGAACCATGCGGCCAGTTCATCGCGGCTGAGTTCGGTGATATCGGTGTTTTCGGTATATGGCCCCATGGATATCCGGTTGCCTGGGAACGGATGCTGAACCGTCAATGAAAAATCCGTGTATCTCATTGTTTATAAAGCTTATCGGGGGCATTTTTTAATTGCCCGGAATTTCAAAGTGTACTATATTATTAAATCATTATGCTTGACATGGCAATCCGTAAATATTAATCTTGCAAGATTCTATTAACAGCCTGTTAATCCGGTTGATATGGGGTATACAGTACATCATTATGTTTGAAAGTTTAAGTGAAAAGCTGAGTGGTGCGTTCAAGAAGCTTAAAGGGCACGGCAAACTCAACGAGAAAAATATCGAGGAAGGCCTGCGGGAGGTCCGCATGGCGCTTCTGGAGGCCGATGCCCATTACAAGGTGGTCAAGGATCTGATTGCCGGGATTAAGGAGCGTGCGATCGGTCAGGAGGTGCTGACCAGCCTCACGCCCGCCCAGCAGGTGATCAAGATCGTCAACGAGGAGTTGACGGCGCTCATGGGGTCCAGAAGTGAAGACCTGGACCTGTCCGGCCCGGCGCCGGCCGCGCTCATGCTGGTGGGGCTCCAGGGCTCCGGCAAGACCACGACAGCGGGGAAGCTGGCTGTTTACCTGCGCAAGGAGGGGCGCAAACCCTTTCTCGTGCCGGTGGACGTTTACCGCCCTGCCGCCATAGACCAGCTGAAAAAACTGGGCAGCCAGATTTCCGTGCCGGTTTTTGATTCCAGCACGGACATGAAACCTGCGAATATCGCAAGGCTCGCCAAAAAGGCGGCTGCGGGCGAGGGGTGCGACACGCTCATATACGATACGGCGGGCCGTCTCCACGTGGACGAAGCGCTCATGGAAGAGCTTGTGGAGATCAAAAAGACGGTCAGCCCGTCAGACATCCTGCTGGTGGCCGATGCCATGACCGGCCAGGACGCTGTCAATATCGCCCGTTCTTTTGATGAGCGCCTCGATATCGGCGGGGTGGTGCTGACCAAGATGGACGGTGACGCAAGGGGCGGGGCTGCCCTGTCCATCAAGGCGGTGACCGGCAAGCCGATTAAATTCGTCGGTGTGGGGGAACAGTCCAGTGCCCTGGAAAAGTTTCACCCGGACCGGATGGCGTCCCGCATCCTTGACATGGGGGACATGCTCTCCTTTATTGAAAAAGCGCAGAGCGTGGTGACGGAAAAAGATGCGGCGGCATTGGAGCAAAAACTCAGGAAAAATGAATTTACCCTGGAGGATTTCCGTGACCAGATGGCGTCGGTCCGAAAGATGGGCTCCATCACCGACCTTCTGAAAATGATTCCCGGTATCGGCAAAAGCAAGCACCTGAACAACGTCAATATCGATGAAAAGGAGCTTGTTCGCATCGAGGCGATCATCAACTCCATGACGCCCGGTGAGCGCCGCTATCACAATATCATCAACGGCAGTCGCCGTAAGCGGATTGCAAAAGGAAGCGGGACGAACGTTCAGGATGTCAACAAGCTTCTCAAGAACTACAGCATGGTATTGAAAATGATGAAAAAATTTAACAAGGGTGGAAAAATGCGCGGATTGCCGCGGGGCTTGATGCCGTTCTGACACCCGGCCGGATGCCGCAGTGCTGCAGTGTCCGGACAGACAATTTTCTAACTAAGGATGGAGTAATACATGGCGGTTAAAATAAGACTGGCAAGACATGGTGCGAAGAAAAAACCCTTTTACCGGATCGTTGTAGCGGACAGCAGATACCCGAGAGAAGGCCGTTTTTTGGAGAGTGTCGGCACCTATAATCCCATGGTGGACCCTGCTCAGGTTACACTGAAAACAGACCGTATCGCCTATTGGATGGGGCAGGGTGCCATACCGACCGATACGGTGAACAGCTTGCTGAAAAAGGAAGGTTTCGGAAAAGCGGCGGCGCCTTCCGCGTAGCAGCCTGTTTGGTGACATGCAATTGTTTTTTGACCCAGGACGTGCTCCGTAATTTCCCAGCAGCCATTTAAAGGAGATGGATCTATGAAAGAGCTGATCAATTACATTGCAAAGGCGCTCGTGGACAATCCAGATGAGGTCATGGTGACGGAGGTGGAAGGAGACCAGACCTCTGTGCTCGAACTCAAGGTGGCAAAGGAAGATTTGGGGAAAGTCATCGGGAAACAGGGCCGCACCGCCAGGGCCATGCGCACCATTTTGAATGCCGCATCCGCCAAGGTCAAAAAACGAACGGTTCTTGAAATCGTGGAAGATTAGACCGCTGCAATGGATCCGGAAAGGGTTCTCCAGATAGGAAAAATTGTCGGCGTTTTCGGGGTCAACGGGGAAATCAAGGTGTTTAAGATGGCCGAGGAGCCGGCAATCTTTGATCCCGGGCGCCGGGTCATGCTCCGGGAAGCGGAAGGCTGGTACACGCCTTACACCATCAAGACCGTCAAGGCGCATAAAAAAATCCTCCGGATCTGTTTTGAGGAAATTGGGGACCGAAGCGGCGCTGAAAACCTCGTGGGGGCGGGATTGTTCATCCATCGAAGCGCCCTTCCGGAAACCGATGCCGATACGTATTACTGGTGCGACCTGATCGGGTTGGATGTATTCGGCGCAGCAGGTGAATATATCGGCCGCGTCACATCCATGATAGCAACCGGCAGCAACGATGTGTTCGTGGTCACTGCCGGAAATACCGAAACCCTCGTTCCGGCAATCGGCGCTGTTGTACGGGATATCGATCTTGAGAACGGGCGCATGCGGGTTGATTTGCCGGAGGGTCTGTAAGCGGTTGTTGAGAATGGGGAGCAAGGGGAAAGATGGACTTCAGGGTGGTAACGATCTTTCCCGGAATGTTTGATGCGTTTGCTTCCTTCGGGATCATCCGGCGGGCCGTTGAAAGCGGTTGCATTACCATCGGCGCGGTCGACATCCGGGATTTTGCCTTGGGCCGTCACCGCGTTGCGGATGACCGCCCTTACGGGGGGGGGTCTGGAATGGTCATGAAACCGGAGCCCTTGTCCGGAGCGATACGGCGCGCAAAAGAGATGTCCCCCGGAGCCAGAACCATCCTTT
>SKZX01000433.1 GCA_007127175.1 Desulfobacterales bacterium | reverse complement strand
GGGGAATAGGGGTTTTTATTGAAATTGTAAAAAAAACGATGCGCCTATAAACAGGCGCGATCAGAAGTCTTTGAAAACGGGTCAAGACCCAGGTATTTGAAATTTCAGTGGAATTGAGAGCACTTAGCCGTACGTGAGACTCTTCAGGCAGTGCAAGCAACGCAGATATCGGACTTTTTACGAAGCCGGTAAAAAATATTTTGACAAATCATCGCAATTGGTGCTATGGACTTTTGCTTAAATCAAAATTTTATAAAATCATCTAAAAATATTATTGCGACAGTGATGCGGAGGGTGACAGAATGATAAAACTCGATGGGTCGATTATCATCCAGATGATCAATTTCCTTATTCTAGTCTGGGCCTTGAATTACGTAGCGTACCGCCCGATCCGTGGTATGCTCGCTAAACGCAAGGAAAAGGTCCAAGGGCTGGAAAGCGGAATCAGCCAATTTGAAAGCGATGCCCGTGAAAAAGCATCTGCCATTGAGGCCGGGATCAAGGATGCCAGGGAAAAAGGCATCAAAATGAAGGACGCCATGGCGGAAAAAGCCCGGCAGGAAGAACAGGCGATGCTTGAGCGTATCAATGAACAGGCACGGAAGGATCTCGAGGAGATCCGGGCCAGGGTTTCCCGGGAAACCGAGGAAGTCAGGGTGTCTCTGCAGTCCCAGATTGAGTTTTATGCCAATGAAATCAGTAAGAAAATGATAGGGAGGGCCGTATAAATGAAAATCCAGGTGATGATCCGTACCGGCCTTTCCGTTATTGCTTTGGCATCCTTTTTTCTTTATGCACTGGCGCCCCCCGCCTACGCCGCTGATCAGTGGGAGGCCACTGATACATACCGCATTATCAATTTTACCGCCCTTGTTCTGATTCTTTTTTTCATTCTCCGAAAGCCCGTTGCCAATTTTTTCACCGATCGGATTCGATCCATCAGGGAGCAGCTCAAGGACCTTGAAACGCAGAAGCAGGAGGCCGAAAAGAAACTGGCCGAGTACAATGAAAAACTTTCCGCCCTGGATGCGGAAGCGGAAAAGATTATCAGCCAGTACCAGCGGCAAGGTGAGGATGCGCGCGAAAATATTATGAGACAGGCTGAAGCCGCAGCCGCCAAGATGGAGGAGCAGGCGCGCAAAACCATTGCTTATGAATTTGCGCAGGCAAAGCTGAAGCTGGAAACGGAGCTGTTTGACAGCGCCGTTGAAAAGGCTGAAGAACGCATGAAAAGCCTTATTACCGATGAAGACCATGACCGACTTGTAAAAGAATATCTAGATAAGGTGGTGACAAAGTGAGAAGTTCAGTGATTGCCAGAAGATATGCCAAGGCCTTGATTCTGATTGGAAAAGAAGACGGCCAGGCGGAACGCTACAGGGAGGAGTTGGATGGTTTGATTGCGCTGCTCAATGACAATCCGGATTTTGAGCAGACCATCAACAATCCCCTGTTTGATTCTGCCAAACGGAAAAAGCTTTTTTTGACGGTGCTTAACTCCCTTGAAGTATCACAGGTCATGAAAGCCTACCTGAATTTGATCTTTTCAAAGCATCGCTTCAACCAGATCCGGGCTATCAGCGAATATTACTGCAAGCTGGCTGACGAGTTGCAGGGAATCGTGCGGGCTGATCTCGTTTCCGCTACCGAGCTTTCATCGGACACCTATGACCAGATCCGCCAGGCGCTTGCAACGATGACCGGTAAAGACGTCGTTATAGAGACACACCAGGATCCGGACATCATCGGCGGCATCGTTACAAAGATCGGGGATCTTGTGTTGGATGGCAGTATCAAAACACAATTAAAAAATATGCGTGAATCTTTAAAAAGGGGTGAGAGTGTATAATGGAAATAAAAGCCGAAGAAATCAGCGAGATTATCAAGCAGCAGATTCAGGAGTTCGACAAGAAGGTTGAGCTGAGTGAAACAGGTATCGTCTTGTCGGCCGGTGACGGCATCGCCCGGGTTTACGGTCTGGAGAAAGTTCAGGCATTGGAGCTCGTCGAGTTTTCCAACGGTGTTCTGGGGCTTGCCATGAACCTGGAAGAAGACAATGTCGGTGTTGCGATCATGGGTGACGACACCCATATCAAGGAAGGCGATATTGTCAAACGAACCGGGCGTATTGCACAGGTCCCGGTCGGTGAGGCCGTCCTGGGCAGGGTGCTTTCTGCGGTCGGCGAGCCTCTTGACGGCAAAGGCCCGGTCGAAGCCAGCGAAACCCGGCGTATCGAAATGGTGGCACCCGGCGTTATCGCCAGGAAGTCCGTTCACGAGCCGCTCTACACCGGATTGAAAGCCATTGACGCCATGACGCCGGTTGGTCGCGGACAGCGTGAGCTCATCATCGGTGACCGGCAGATCGGCAAAACAGCCGTTGCCATTGACGCCATCCTGAGCCAGAAGGGGCGTGACGTCTACTGCATCTATGTTGCTACCGGCCAGAAACGGTCAACGGTTGCCCAGGTCGTCGCTGTTCTTGAAAAGCACGGTGCCATGGAGTACACCACGGTCATCTCCGCAACAGCCAGTGACCCCGCGACCTTGCAGTACATTTCCCCCTATGCGGGATGCGCCATCGGCGAGTATTTCCGTGACAACGGCAAGCACGCGCTGATCATCTACGACGACTTGTCCAAGCAGGCGGTTGCCTATCGCCAGGTATCCCTTCTCATGCGTCGTCCGCCCGGCCGCGAGGCGTTTCCCGGCGACATTTTCTATAACCATTCACGCCTGCTTGAGCGTGCTGCCAAACTCAACGACGAGCTTGGCGCCGGTTCACTGACAGCCCTGCCGATCATCGAAACCCAGGCCGGAGACGTTTCCGCATACATCCCGACCAACGTTATTTCCATCACAGACGGCCAGATATACCTGGAGCCCGGCCTCTTTTTCGCAGGCGTCCGTCCGGCCATCAACGTCGGTCTTTCCGTCTCCCGCGTCGGCGGTGCAGCCCAGGAAAAAGCTATGAAACAGGTTGCGGGAACCCTGCGCCTTGACCTTGCCCAATACAGGGAACTCGAATCGTTTGCCGCTTTTGGTTCCGATCTCGATGCCTCCACTCAGAAGCAACTGCTTCGCGGGGAGCGGTTGGTTGAAATACTCAAGCAGCCCCAGTATCAGCCGCTGCCGCTGGAAAAGCAGGTTTCTATTATTTATGCCGGAACCAAGGGTTTTCTGGACAACCTGCCGACAAACGTACTGGCAAAATATGAAACCGGCCTGTACCAGTTTATTGATTCCCGCTACCCTGAAATTTTTACGGAAATCGCAGACAAGCGCACTATCGGCGATGAACTGGACGCAAAATTGCAAAAGGCGCTTACGGAATACGGCGAAGAGTTCAAGGATACCATATAGTGGGTCTCCGCCCGTCCGTGTAACTCCAATTTTGACCAAGCGTATATAAGCGAGTTGATATATGGCATCATTAAAAGAAATAAAATCCAAAATCTCGGGTGTCAAAAAGACCAAGCAGATTACCCGTGCCATGAATATGGTGGCTGCCTCCAAACTGAGGGGCGCCCAGGGTGCGATGGACGCCTTCCGGCCGTATGCGGAAAAATTTGCCGAAGTGCTGGGCAACATTGCCGATAAAGCGACCGACGAAATCAGCCCCTTGCTCATTCCCAGGGAGGAAGTGAAAAATGTCCATGTGGTCATGCTCACGTCCGACCGGGGGTTGTGCGGTGGCTTTAACACCAACCTGATCGAAAAGACCGAAGACTTCGTTGAAGCGCTGAAAGGCCGTGAGATCAATGTGACCCTGAGCAATTTCGGCAAAAAAGGTCGGGATTGGGCGCGCAAGGAAAAGCTGACCATTGTCGATCAGTACCTTGACGTCGTCGGGGCGAAGTTCGGTTTCACCATCGCCTCCACCTTTGGCCAGAAGCTGATCGAGGGTTTTCTGTTTGGCGATTATGACGAGGTTCACATTGTATACTCCGAGTTTCGCAGCATGGCCAATCAGATTCCCATCGTGAAACAGCTGTTGCCGATCGTCGCGATCGAACAGCCGGATCAGGCGGCGGCCAAGGCCGAAGATGACGTCTACCGTTACCTTCCGGAACATATCTGCGAGCCGTCTGCAACGGACCTGCTGAACACCATGCTGCCAAAGAGTATCTTTATTCAGATTTTTCATGCACTGCTTGAAACATCCACAAGTGAACATGCCGCCCGCATGCGGGCTATGGATAACGCCACAAAGGCATGTGATGATATGATTGAAAGCCTTACCCTGACATATAACAAGGCCAGGCAGCAGTCCATCACGATGGAGTTGATGGATATCGTGGGCGGCGCCGAGGCCCTTAGGGGATAATTAACCAGGATCAAATTCCGTGTCTTCAAATAGGAGGTCTATTCATGGCTGAAAATTTTGGCAAAATAACACAGGTAATGGGGCCTGTGGTTGACGTCGAGTTCGACCAGGGAAAACTGCCGGAAATTAGAACGGCTTTGCTTCTCACCAACCCGACGATCAATGATGAACAGGACAACCTTGTCATCGAGGTTGCCCAGCATCTTGGCGATAACGTTGTAAGAACCATCGCAATGGATGTTACCGATGGTCTCGTTCGGGGCATGCCGGTCAAGGATACGGGAAACCCGATCATGGTTCCCGTCGGCCACGCAGCACTTGGCAGAGTCTTGAATGTTATCGGTAAGCCCGTTGACGGCCTTGGCGATGTTTCTCAGGAGAACCTTTCCCCCATCCACAGGCCTGCGCCTCTGCTCACAGACCAGGACGTGTCCGTTCAGGTTCTTGAAACCGGCGTCAAGGTTATCGACCTTCTGGTACCTTTCCCGCGAGGCGGGAAAATGGGCCTTTTTGGCGGTGCCGGTGTCGGCAAGACCGTTATCATGATGGAAATGATCAACAATATCGCGATGCACCATGGCGGTATTTCCGTATTCGCAGGTGTTGGCGAGCGAACCCGCGAAGGCAACGACCTGTACCACGAAATGAAGGATTCCGGCGTTCTGCCAAAGGCTGCCCTTGTTTACGGCCAGATGACGGAACCGCCCGGTGCCCGTGCCCGTGTTGCGCTGACCGCATTGACCAGTGCCGAATATTTCCGGGACGAGGAAGGCCAGGACGTGCTTCTGTTTATCGATAATATTTTCCGGTTTACCCAGGCCGGCCAGGAAGTGTCATCGCTTCTGGGCCGTATGCCGTCTGCGGTCGGCTACCAGCCGACCCTTGCCGTTGAACTCGGTGACCTCCAGGAGCGGATTACATCTACGCAGTCCGGCTCGATTACTGCTGTTCAGTGCGTCTATGTCCCTGCCGACGACCTCACCGACCCGGCACCGGCGACGACATTTGCCCACCTTGACGGCACCGTTGTTCTTTCACGGCAAATTGCGGAGCTCGGTATTTATCCGGCAGTTGACCCGCTGGACTCGACTTCCCGCATCCTTGACGCCAACTTTATCGGCGAAGAGCATTACGCAGTCGCCCGTGAAGTTCAGATCATTCTCCAGCGGTACAAGGACCTGCAGGACATTATCGCGATTCTCGGCATGGAAGAGCTTTCCGACGAGGACAAGGTTACCGTTACCAGGGCCAGAAAAATTCAGCGCTTCCTGTCTCAGCCGTTCCATGTCGCTGAAACCTTTACAGGGCTTGCCGGTGCTTTTGTGAAGATCGACGATACGATTCGCGGGTTCAAGGAAATCTGTGACGGCAAGCACGACGACCTGCCGGAGCAGGCGTTTTACATGGTCGGCACGATTGAGGAAGCAGCCGAGAAAGCCCAGAAAATGGCGGCATAATATTGCGGGAGATGTGTAATGGCTCAACAGACGATTAAACTTGAGATTGTCACACCTGAAAAATATGTTATAAGCCAGGATGTCAAGATCGTTATGGCTCCCGGGACGTTGGGTGAATTCGGCATTCTGCCGAACCATACGCCGTTTCTCAGTTCCCTTGAAACCGGAAAGGTTCATTTCAGGGATCTTCAGGACAAAGAGCACGTTGTTTTCATCAGCGGCGGTTTTTCCGAAGCGCTGCCGGACAGGGTGACCATTCTGGCAGAAACAGCGGAGATGCGTGAAAAAATCGATATTGATCGTGCAAAGGCCGCTTATGAACGGGCAAAAGAACGGCTTGCGTCCTCTGATGACAGCATTGACAAGGAGCGTGCAAGGGCGTCTCTCATGCGGGCTGTGGCGCGCATCAAGCTCGTGGAGCAGAAAGATTGATGTTTTTTCTGAATTTCGCACCACGATGAAATTCAGGCGATCATGAAAAAGGGCAAACCCTGAAAACGGGTTGCCCTTTTTTCATTGATGCAGGGCCTTCCCGGAGGCCGTGCCGGTTTTTTTGGACAGGAATAAAAGCCATGAAAAATACTGCTGTTATCATACTTGCGGCCGGCAAGGGGACCCGGATGAAATCGGCGACCGCCAAGGTACTCCATTGTATCCGGGAAAAGCCGATGATTCAATACGTGACAAACACGGCCGTTCGCCTTGCAGGCAGTGATGTGATCGTTGTTGTGGGCACCCAGGCCGACCAGGTCAAGGCCGTGGTGTCCGAGGTTTATCCGGATGTCCGGTTCGCCTTTCAGAAAGAACAGCTTGGCACGGGGCATGCGGTATTGTGCGCGATCCCGGAATTGTGCGACAATATCGAACACGTGCTTATTTTATGTGGTGATGTTCCTTTTTTAAAGCTGTCCACCCTGACAAAACTGATTGACGCACATATATGGCAGAAAAACATCATTACCCTTGTCGGGTCTGTGATTGACAATCCCAGGGGGTATGGCCGGTTGATCATAGACCCGCAGAATCGGGTTTCCCGCATTGTCGAAGAGGCGGACGCCACTGCTGATGAAAAGACCATAAAATTGATCAATACGGGCATATATTGCGTCCATCGCCGATCCCTTGAAACCATGATACGGCAGGTCCGGCCGGATAACACCCAGAATGAAATTTATTTAACGGATATCATTGAGATTGCTTCAAAACAGGGTGCCGGCATCGGCATGGTAAAATGTGAAGACAGCAATGAAATACTTGGAATTAATACCATCCATGACTTGGAGAAAGCCGAGTCCGTCTTGATGACCCATGAAAAGCCTTGACTTTCAGTGTATTGAAATTTATATACGAACCAAGAGGTGAAACAGTGGATATAGACGATGTGATGCGCCAGTTTGACTTACTGGAAAAAAAAATTGAACAATTGATACAACAGCGGAATACCCTCGAACAGGACAACTTCGCGCTCAGAGAGAAAGTTGGCGAGCTTGAAGTCGCCCTTGAAGAGAAGGCTGAGGAAGAGAGCAGGTACTCAAAGCAGAAGGAATTCATTCGCTCCAAGATTGACAGCCTGTTAGAGAAGCTGGACCAGGCACCCGGGCGTCCGACAGCAGAATAATAGATATAAACTGATTTTTAACGGCGATATCGCTTTGGAAACCATTATTACCATAGAGTTGCTGGATGAACAGTTCAAGTTCAAGGCCGATGAAAACTCTGCGGTTGACCCCCGGGAAATAGCCCTATATCTGACAGAAGAAATCAGGCAGGTTGAGACCCGTTTTCCCGCTTATGCGAGGAAAACCAATAAGCTTGCCATTGTTGTGACGGCTGCACTGAATATTGCAAAGCAGAATTGTGAATTGAAAAACAATCATCAGCATTTTTTGCAGTCTGTCGCTACACGCGCTGAGAGGCTTGATCGAATGATTCGATCATCCGTGTGATTGGCGAATATTGCTGAACGTGTCAAATCTTTGAATACTTGCTTTGTCTGGAAAAATCTTTTATATTGAAAACAGGACAATCACCCTGCCATGTGCGTGATTGAACAGTGCCCTTTGATCCAACACCGAATAATACGGGAGCCTTCACTGGTTTTGGTGTGCACGTTCCGGTTCGCCGGAAAAGCCTGAAGAAGCCACAGGGCGCCCACCTGAAAGAGCCGAGGTTCAAGGCTCATTCAACACGGCGTGGCGGGGTCTTGTTTTTCATGTTTCCAGCAACCATACAGGCACTTCCCCTGCATTTCCAGAATTGAAAGCCGCTTTTCCCAGCATCGCACATTCTTGATGCCCTTTTTGACCGCCTCTTGTTTTTTTTCATTGTCCTTAAATACAATTAATTTTTTTGTCCGGAAGCACCGCGCCCTCCGGTTTATGATTGAAATGCCATAGATGGACAGGCAGGCGATCCGCATGCCGTTCCAGGGAGTGAAAGAAGATGAATGGAACATATATATTAATGCTCATTCTAGGCGCTTTTTTAGGCTTTGCAGGCGCTCAGATTTTAAGGGAGCGTTTTGCCCGCCAAAAACTCCATGATACTGAAGAAAAAGCCAGAATGATTATTGATACAGCCAATCAAAAAGCCGATTCTCTGATCAAGGAAGCTCAGCTCGAAGCGAAAGACCGGCTTTTCAAAATGAAAAGCGATTTTGATTCAGAAACCGCAAACACCAAAAACGAATTAAAGGCGCTTGAAAAGCGGCTGATTTCAAAAGAAGAAAATATTGACAAAAAACGTGAACAGGTCGAAGTTCAAACCAGTGAAAATGCAAAACTTGAACGTGAACTGCAGGTCCGGGCAGCCGAGATTTCCGCTCTTGAAAAAAAATACCAGGAGATCATTAATGAACAGAAAAACCAGCTTGAAGTGATTTCAGGCTTGACCTCCGATGCGGCCAAGGAGTTGCTCATGCAGTCCATGGAAAATGAAGCCCGCCATGACAGCGCCAAAACCATCAAGCGGATCATCGCAGAGGCAAAAGAAGAAGCGGACAAGGAGGCAAAAAAAATCATTGCAACAGCCATCCAGCGATACGCCGGAGACTTTGTCGCTGAACGCACGGTTTCTGTGGTACAACTCCCAGATGATGAAATGAAAGGAAGGATCATCGGAAGGGAGGGGCGAAATATCCGTGCACTTGAAGCCGCAACCGGCATAGACCTGATTATTGACGATACCCCGGAAGCCGTCATTTTGTCGGGCTTCAATCCGGTGAGGCGCGAGGTCGCCAGGCTGTCCCTGCTTCGGTTGATCGAAGATGGCCGTATTCATCCCGCCAGAATAGAAGATGTTGTCAAAAAGGTCGAGCAGGACGTTGAGCAGACAATCAAGGAGGCCGGCAACCAGGCCGCATTTGACCTTGGGGTTCACGGCATCAGCAACGAGCTGCTTAAATACCTGGGAAGGCTCAAGTTCCGCACAAGTTATGCCCAGAATGTGCTGCAGCACTCCATTGAGGTTGGTTTTCTCTGCGGCGCCATGGCGGCCGAGCTAGGGCTTAATGTCAAGCTGGCAAAGAGAATGGGGCTATTGCATGATATCGGTAAAGCCATCGATCATGAAGTAGATGGCTCCCATGCGGAGCTCGGGGCAAGAATCGCCAAGAAATACGGTGAGTCGCCAAAAGTGGTTTATTCAATTGCAGCGCATCATGAGGACCTCCCACCTGAAACCGTTTATGACGTTCTTGTCCAGGCCGCCGACAGCCTTTCCGGAGCGCGCCCCGGTGCAAGAAAAGAACTTCTGGAAAATTACATCAAACGCCTGGAAGACCTCGAGGGGATTGCCAACAGCTTAAAAGGGGTCGCCAACGCCTATGCCATCCAGGCAGGGCGTGAGCTCCGTGTCATTGTCGACGGCGGCAAAGTCTCCGACGATGATGCCATACTGATGAGCAAGGACATCGTTAAGAAAATTGAAGAAACCCTTACCTTTCCTGGCCAGATTCGGGTCACCGTCATACGTGAGACCCGGGCGGTTGAATATGCCAATAAATAATACAGTCCGGGAAAAGTGCATTTGAGCGTATAAACGAGCCCTAAACCTGACGTGAAACCCGGTTCGGCCTTTCAGTGCCGCACGTGTTCATATTTTCCGGGGAATTGAAAAAACTTCCAAGAACCATCAAACTGGAAATAAAATCATGAATATCATTGATGTCCTGCAGGAACGTGGTTTTATTGAAGCAACCACCCATGATGAGCCGCTTCGCCAATATGTTGAAGATGAAAAACCGGTAACATGCTATATAGGGTTTGATCCGACCGCGTCGAGCCTGCACGTGGGGCACCTGGTGCCGATCATGTCCCTGGCGCACATGCAGAAAATGGGCCATCGGCCCATTGCCCTTGTTGGCGGGGGCACAGGGCTTGTGGGTGATCCCAGCGGTAAAACTGAAATGCGGCAGCTGTTGACCCTGGAACAGGTCCAGGAAAATGCACAGGGCATCAAGGCGCAGCTTTCGCGGTTCATAGACTTTGAAGAATCCGGCGGGGGGGCGGTCCTGTTAAATAACGCAGACTGGCTTGTCGGACTGAAATACATTGAATTCTTGAGAGATATCGGCCGATATTTTTCAGTGAACAGGATGGTGAAATCCGAAAGCTACAGAATTCGCCTGGAGTCGGAAGAGGGCCTGAACTTTGTTGAGTTCAACTATATGCTGCTTCAGGCATATGATTTTTTCAAACTGTATGATCAGCTTGGGTGCCGGTTGCAGATGGGGGGGAGCGATCAATGGGGCAATATTGTTGCCGGTATCGATTTGGTGCGGCGGATGCGCCAGGCGGAAGCTTACGGGATCACATTTCCCCTTGTGACGACGTCCTCGGGTGCCAAAATGGGAAAAACCGCAAAGGGCGCTGTATGGCTGGATGCTGACAGGACGTCCCCGTATGACTACTTCCAGTTCTGGATTAACACGGATGATGGCGATGTCGCCCGATTTCTGTCATTGTTCACCTTTATTCCCATGGATGAGATTAATGCTGTAAAAATCCTGGGCGGTGCGGACATAAACAGCGCCAAGGCTGTGCTTGCCTTTGAAGCGACAAAGTTGGTGCATGGTGCAGATGAAGCTGTAAAGGCGCACCAGGCCGCATCCGGTATGTTTGGTTTAAAGCCAGTGCCTGCGGCCATATTGCCTTCTTCGGGAATTCCCAGGCAGTCCGATACGGCTGACGACGTATCGGTGCCGTCAGCAACCGTTGATTTTGTTGAGATTGAAGCCGGCATTCCCGTTTTCAAGCTGTATCAATACGCAGGGTTGGCAGAATCCGGCAGCGCGGCGCGGCGACTGATATCCCAGGGCGGGGCCTATTTGAATGGCAAGCGTGTAGAATCAGATAGTTATATTGTAACATCGTCTGATATAGAAGACCTGGAAATTCTGTTGCGCGCCGGGAAAAAAAAGTTCTGCAAAATTAAAATTAAAAAGTGATTTTTCTGTTGACAAAGACTTGGTAGTGGTTTAGTTATAGCACTTCCTGATGAGGAATTAAGTTAAAGCGGATCAGCTCGTGACGCTGTAACAAGTAAGAACAAGTCGAGGCTGAACCGTTTTTTCTTTTAAGGCAGGTTTTGAAATGCATTGACACGGTCAAGAAGGCTTCGTATGCAAGACAATCCGTTTATCAGGGGCGTCTTCGATACAGAAAATAAGCCTGAAAAATGAAAAATACACTTGACTGAAAAAGCTTTCTGCTTATAATTAAAGATGCACTTCATAAATTGTTTTTCTCTTCGGAAAGAGTCCAACCCTTGATCTTTGAAAACTAAATAGTGGCAGAAAAGCGGGTCGGGAAGCAGTTTTTACATTTAAGCTTTATAGATGGTTTAAGTGGAGAGTTTGATCCTGGCTCAGAATGAACGCTGGCGGC
>SKZX01000198.1 GCA_007127175.1 Desulfobacterales bacterium | reverse complement strand
TGAAACCACCGGCTATATTCCATATCCCCTCCGGGGATTATGGGTGCCCCGGCAACCAGGAGGCCTGCGTGACGGGTTTCATTCTAACCAGGCCACCCGGAAAAGGTCAAACACATTCGGATTTTATGCTTGTGGCCCTTTCTGTCCTGTGCGAAAAGGAGTTATGGAAAAAACAGGGTCAAAAAAGAAATACTATGCCGTATGCCGGGGCCGAAAGCCGGGGATTTACACATCATGGTTCGGTGAAGACGGGGCCTGGGCCCAGGTGAACGGGTTTCCGGGCGCGGTGTACAGGGGGTTTGCCGAAAAAAATGAGGCGGAGGCCTTTCTTCGGGGAAAAGGCAGGGGGAAGACCGCTTCCGGCTCGCCTCAAAAGAAAAACCCGCTTCCGGAAGCGCCCCTTTCTTCTGTTAAACCCGGAAACGGCCGGATCATCATTCATACCGACGGCGGCGCGCTTAACAACCCAGGCCCGGGCGGGTACGGGGCGGTCATCGATGACGGTGAAACCCGCAGGGAGCTTTCGGGCGGGTACCGGCTCACCACCAACAACCGCATGGAGCTCATGGCGGTCATCAAGGCGCTGGAGGCGCTGGAAAAGTCGTCTGATGTCATTCTTTTCAGCGACTCCAAATACGTGGTTGACGCTGTTTCCAAAGGTTGGGCAAGGAAATGGCGGAAAAACGACTGGATGCGAAACAGCAAGGACAAGGCCCTGAACCCGGACCTGTGGGAAAGGCTCCTGGGGCTGCTGGACCGGCACCGGGTCGAGTTCCGGTGGGTGCGGGGCCATTCCGGGAATCCGGACAATGAACGCTGTGATGAACTGGTCCGCATGGAATCAGCAAAAATGGGGCTGCCGCCGGATAAAATATATGAAGCCAATAATGATGGACTCGTAAAAAGTCCGATTTGAAGCGTTTTTTACCAAATAACGTTCGGAAATTGCTCTCAACGCAGATATTGGACTTTTACGACGCCGTCAATAATGCCGGAATGGAATGGAAGGCCCCCGCCTGACGGTCAGATCAGCCCTGCCCCAAGGGCGATGGCAACGGCCAGGAGCAGGATGCCGGTGATGGTCTGGACGGTGTTCATGGTAATCTTGTGCAGGTATCGCTTCCCGATCAATACGCCCGCAAAGGCGCAGATGATGCCGGTCAGCACCAGGGGCGCCTGTTCCCGGCCGATGGATGCGGCGGTGCCCGCCATGACAAAGATGTACGTGTAAGTGGCAATGCGCGCCGCATCGACCATGAAGCCGATCATGGCATTGGTGCCCACGAAAGCCTGCGCGGAAATGCCGACCTTTGCCAGAAAGGCCGACCGCAAAGCCCCCTGGTGCCCGGACAGCCCGCCGAAAAAACCTGAAAGCAGCCCCCCGAGGAAAAGGTAGTCTTTGCTGAACTTGAGCTGCTTCAACCGGGGGAGCAGCTCAAAAAGGGCGAAGATGAACATGAGCAGCCCCATGACCAGCTTCAGGGGCGTGATAACCGCTTCTTTCGGGCCGATGCTGTAGACGGCCACCGTTCCCAGATGCGCCATGACGCCAAGGGCCGCCGCCCCCGCAAAAGCGGCTAAAATGGCCGGCAGCCCGAATTTCAGGACGAGCCCCATGTCCGCGTGTTTTCCCACCAGGCTCACCTTGAACACGTTGTTCGCCCCGTGGACCACGGCGGTGGCCGCCACCGCCGTTTCCACCGGGAAAAACAGGGCAAACACCGGCAGAAGGAGGGTTCCCAGCCCGAAACCGGAGTACATGGTCAGCCCGGAAACCAGGAAGGCCGCAATGCCTATGGCTGCAAAGGAAATCACTGCTTCATGATGTCGTGGCCGGACATGAGTTCAAAGCCCATCTCAAGCGCCTTGATGTTGATGTCGTGAAAGGAGGGTTGAAAGCGTTCGCGGATCAGGGCTGCCACGGATTCGGGGCGCACCAGCTCCGTCAGGCGCACGATGCCGCCCAAAAGGCAGATGTTGAGCACAACCGGCTTTCCGATGGATTCCATGACCGTATCGTAGAAGGGGAGCTCGACCTTCCGGGCATCCACCAGGCCGGGATTTTTAACGAGCCGGCTGTCGGTCACCAGTATGCCGCCGGGGCGGATGGAAAAGATATACTTGTCAAATGCCGCCTGGGTGAGGCAGATCAGGATATTGGGCTGATTGACCTTGGGGAAGAATATGGGCTTGTCCCATATGATCACATCGCTCCGGGTGGCCCCGCCCCTGGCTTCCGCACCGTAGGACTGGCTCTGGACGGCGTTCAGGTTTTCGTAGCGCACCGCAGCTTCGGCAAGGAGAATCGCCGATGTGATCACGCCCTGGCCGCCCGATCCCGAAAAAAGCAGTCTGCATTTTTCCATGGTTATTTCTGCCTGGCTTTTGAAATGATGTTATCGTATTCCCGGCAGTATTCCGGGAGTTCCTTTTCCACGAAAATGCCGCGTTCCAGGAGGTCCGGATTTTCCTGCTTTTTCTTCGACCCGATCCGGACGGTGTTTTTCTTGTAGGTCTCCATCATGTCAACGGCATCCCCGATCCGGTTTCGCCGCCCGAAATAGGTGGGGCACTGGGTGAGGACTTCCAGCACGGAAAAGCCCTTGTGGCGGAATGCCTTTTCGATGAGGTTCGCCAGTTCATGCACGTGGTAGGTCGTGGTGCGGGCCACGAACGTGGCACCGGCAGACGCTGCCATGTCGACCACGTCGAAATCCTGGTCGATGTTGCCGTAGGGAACGGTCGTCCCCATGGTGCCGTACCCGGACAGCGGGGAGAACTGACCCCCTGTCATCCCGTATATCCGGTTGTTCATCACGATGGCGGTCATCTCGATATTGCGCCGGGCCGCGTGGATGAAATGGTTTCCGCCGATGGCAAGGGCGTCGCCGTCCCCCATGGGCACAATCACCTTGAGGTCCGGCTTGGCGAGCTTCACGCCCGTTGCAAAGGCCAGGGCCCTGCCATGGAGCGTGTGGAGCGAGTGAAAATCCACGTACCCGGATATCCGCGCGCTGCAGCCGATGCCGGAGACCATGACGATGTTTTTCTTGTCAAGGCCCATGGCATCCACCGCCCTCACCAGGGCGTTCAGGATGATGCCGTGGCCGCACCCCG
>SKZX01000164.1 GCA_007127175.1 Desulfobacterales bacterium | reverse complement strand
AAGAAAGACCGCCAGAACGCATGCGATTAACAGAAACAAAATAACCAGACCCGTCACGGTTCACCCCCTTTATTTGTTTGTAAAAAAAGCACAGCGATATCCTTGCTGCGCACATCTTTTGCCGGAATACGATCGTCGGCCCGGTTTTTTATCTCATCGTACGGAAACAGATCAGTTTTTTGGAATGTAAATCACATTGGGCTGATTCTTCAGATCCGCATCCGATGTGATGATGCTGCAATTATTGGCTCGGGCTGTGGCAACAATAATGGCGTCCGCCATCGCCAAGCCTGCCTGCAGGGCAATATCCGCCGCGGCCAGGGCAAGGGGTTCGTCGAGATGGGCGACCAACCTGTTTTTCATGTATCCGGCGGCGCGCAGCGCCTTCTCCTCGCTGACTTCCCGCTTTAACACCTTGTAGACCTCAAAAAGGATGATCGTGGGGACCAGAATATTTTCCCGGTCCCTGAGGTGTTTTTCATAGGCGTCCGCCAGTTTGCCGTTGGAAAACCATTCCAGCCATCCGCTGGAATCAACGATGATCATCAGAAACGGTCCCTTTTTTCCCTGTATTCATCGATGTTCGCGCCTGCCGCAATTCCTCTTAACTCTTCGATGGACGATTGTGGAATAAGGATGAGCATCCCGTCTTTTTCAATGACCGTCAAACGCTGTTTGGGTTTCAGGTTCAGATTTTCTCTGGCTGGTTTGGGGATGACGATCTGATATTTGCTTGAAATGGTTGTTTGCATATACCGCACCTTTATCTCACCGTTTTTTAATCGATAAAGGAATGGTAAGAAAAATTGAGTAAAAAGTCAAAAGAAATGAAAGAAGGATTGTTTCCGGGGTGAGACCCAAAAGACCTGAAGGTATGTATATAAAAATTGTGGCTTCAGCGACGGTGAAGCATTATCATTTTTAAAACAATTAATACTTTGAAAAGGATGCATATGTCGGAAAAAAAGTCAGCGTGTGCCGCACTTGTCACGGGCGGCGCCCAAGGGATCGGCCGCCCGTTGCCGATTTCAATCGCGGCGGCTTCCGGAACACATACGGGGATTTACCAATGAACATGGCAGGCAGTGTAACGATCAGGGAGGTGGCGTTACGGGATGGGCTTCAGTCCGAGAAGGGGTTTGTGCCCACCGATAAGAAACTCGCGCTGGTGGAAGCCCTGCACCAGGCCGGCGTCAAATATATCGAAACCACATCGTTTGTCAGCCCGAAAGCCATCCCGCAGCTTTCCGACGCCACCGAGCTCATGGCCCGTGTCAAGCGCGAGGGACTGTGCCACGAAGTGATGGTCCCCAATATCAAGGGGGCTGCCAGGGCAATCGAGGCCGGCGCAAACCGGCTGGTCGTCTTTGTCTCGGCCACAGACGCCCACAACCGGGCCAATGTCGGGCACAGCGTTACAGAATCCATGTCCGGGTTTTCGGACATCTTTCTCCTGGCGGCAAAGGAAAAGGTCCCGGCTGCCGGGGTGATTGCCGTTGCCTTCGGCTGCCCCTACCAGGGGGTTGTCCCCAGGGAAGATGTGCTCGAGATCGCAAAGCGCTTTATTTCGCTGGGCGCAGACCGCCTGTCGCTTGGCGATACAACCGGCATGGCCAACCCGGCCCGGATCAGGCAGACCGTCACGTTTTTCCGGGAAAAACTGCCGGACACCCCTTTGTGCCTCCACCTGCACAACAACCGGGGCATTGCAATGGCCAACCTCTATGCCGGATACCTGGCCGGTGTCACGATATTCGACACCTCCCTTGGCGGCATCGGGGGGTGCCCCAACGTCCCCCAGGCCGCCGGCAACCTGGCCACCGAGGACGTTGTTTTCATGTTCCAGGAGATGGGCGTTGAAACAGGCATCGACCTCCCTGCCCTCATCAGCGCCGCCCGCACGCTCGAAAACATCCTCGGCCGCCCGCTGCCCGGTCAGGTGATGAAAAGCGGTGCCATTTAAAACCCGCTAAAGGAAAGCAGCAATTTTACCGGGAGGGATTTCGCAAAGTGGCGGTCGTTTGAAATGAAAAGATCCGCCTGGGCGTGCAAACCCGAAGCGATAATAAGGCTGTCGGCAGCTCTCAGGGCACCCCAGGCCACTCTTTCATCCGCCCCAACCTGTTCCAGCACCTCAATTGTAACCGCCTGGCAGTGACAGTTGGGAAAATTGACAAGATAGTTCCTGACCGTCATTGCAGTGTCTTTTCTGCCGGCCCGCAAGGGGCCCTGCATAATTTCAGTAATGGAAAGAATGGATATGACAGCGCGGCACTTTCCTTCCTCCACCATGGCGAACAAGGCCTGAGACAATTGGAAATAAGGCTCTATCTGTTCCGTCAGGTATATAATAATATTGGAGTCAATCAGCACGGTTTTGCCGGAAACTGCTTTTTTCAGCCCCTTGATGTCAATCATCTGTTTTTTCATCCCGCTCCCGGTCAATATAGGCATTTACCCCTTCGGGTGTATCACTGATGGTATTTTGCGTCAACCCTGCCAGTTTTTGGGTAAAGGAAGGGATTGTTTCCAGGATAAGCCGGCCTTTCTCCTGGTTGATCAGAACCCGGGTTCCCGGCTTGATGTTCATTTCCTTCCGGATGTGGGCGGGCAAAACAATGTATCCTCTTTTTGATACGGTGACACTGGCTGTTTTCATGCTGCAAATCCTTTTTTATGCGTTTATTTGAATAATATGCAGCAATAATCAAAATGTCAACAGTCTTTACTTTTCACTGCCACGGCTTAGCAACAGGTCGCGGACCTGTTGCCTGGCGTTTGGGTTTTTATCCTTTGCCGGTGACGCCGGTCATCCCCGGAGGGGATAGACAATATAGCCGGTGGTTTCAACCACCGGTAATGAATAACGCAATAAAACGGGAGTCCTGAAGGGACGACACATGTTTAATGCCGGCCCTTCAGGACGCCTATGCAACCCCGGTGCAACCCCGATGCAACCATTGATATCAACATTTCCGGTGGTTGAAGCCACCGGTTATAAGACGTCACCCCTGCCGGGGTGGGGCGTGATGCCAATATGCACCGTCTTGCCTGCAAACCGCATGACGAGAGCCGCTGCGGCGCAAGCATTGAGATGATTTCTTGGCGCTCCGGTTCTTT
>SKZX01000338.1 GCA_007127175.1 Desulfobacterales bacterium | reverse complement strand
CTGCAGGGACCTCAAAATATCGCGGATGGATTCGGTATGCTGCTCGGGCTGGAGCAGTTTGACGATTTTCAGGGCGGTTTTGCCGATCACCGGGATCTGCCAGATATAAGGGACGGTGAACCGGATGTCGAAAAGCTTGGCCGGCCCGGCTTTGAGGTCTTTTGCCTCGGCCTTGCGCGTGTCGTTTTCCGACAGCAGGGCGTCCATGGCGAAATGGATGCGAAGGCCGGACTGTTCAGGCGCTTTTCGCTCCCGGGGTTTCTTTTTCGGGGTTTCACCGGCGCTGTTGCCGGCCGTGTCGTTTTTTTCCAGCCTTTCAATAACTTCAAAGGCCCGTTCGACCTTTTTTTCATTTTCCCTGGGCATGGTCATCTTTTTTCCTCCCGATATCAATCAGGGTTTTTGCAATGGTTTCGACATCTTCAACGGCCTTTTCCACCTGCTGCCGGTATTTCCGGTTGGACGCCACCACGGCGGCGTACTCGTTGAGGTTCAACCCCCTGCGGTTGAAGTTCTCGTAGACGGCCCGCGCCGGGTAGACCGCCTTGAGGCAGGTCACATGGGGCGGCAGCACTTCCTTGAAATATGCGTGGATTTTTTTCTGGCTGGCCAGCGGGTGGGTGAACACCGGCAGGACATAAAACCGCCCCCGTTTTTCGGGCACGGCCAGCACGATATCCTTGATGATGGGGTACAGGTTGTCCAGAAAGGCGTTTTCATCATTGGTGGACTGGCGCATGGGGATCACCGCCACGTCGCAGAAGGCGCAGGCAAAGCGCGTGTGGAGCCGGCCCGTGCCCTCGCCGGGAATGTCCATGATGATCAGGTCGTTGTGCTGGGTGATGGCCTTGATCCCCTCCTGGAACACTTCCTTCTGGGTGCTGGAGATGTGGTGGAAAGAGACCTTTCCGCTGCCGTAGCCCATCTCTTCCCGCTCTTCCCACCAGCTCCTGAGGGTGCCCTGGTGATCGAGCTCGACCAGTGCAATGGAATCATGGTGCCGGGCGGCAGCCTTTGAAAAAGCCGTGTTGAGGGCCAGCGTGCTTTTTCCCGTGCCCCCCGTTGTCTGGACAAAACCAATTATCATGGGTCATTATCCTGCGGAGCGTTTTCGGGTTTTTTTGGCTGCGGCCATCTCCTTGCGGGCTTCCCTTGCCCGTCGGGCCACCTCGGCGATATCAGCGTCGGTAAACACGCCGTTGACCCCGGATATGGCGGCCAGCTTCATGCCGTGCTTGAGCCCGAGCTTGTAGATTTCCTTAACCTTCTGCCACTCGATGTCCCGGCCGATGGTGAAGGTCTCGTAGCGGCCTTCCAGGGCCAGCACGATGGTTTCCGCCAGGCAGGCATAGGCCACCTTGGGCGGCAGGCCGATGTCGCGCATCTCGACGTTTTCACCGGGCAGCAGGATCTCGCCGGACTCGATCACCAGCACGTCCGGGCGCTTGGCCACGTCCTCGGGGGACAGGTCCAGAGGCCGGGCAACGTCGGTGATCACGCAGCCGGGCTTAACGGCCATGATATCGATGACGCTCTTGCCGCCGCCGGCCGAGGTGGCCGTGACGATCACGTCCATATCGGCCAGGTATTTGTCCGCCCGGGTGGAGATCTCAACGCGGACGTCCGGGGTGTCCTGGAGGATCGACTCCTTGAGGGCCAGCAGCTTGGAGTGGCGCACGTCGATCATGTACACATCGGTAAAGGCCATGGCCAGCAGCCGGCAGCACACGGACCCGATGGCCCCGGTGGCGCCCACCACCATGGTTTTGGCTTTGAGCTTCTTCCCCTTTTCAACCGTGATGAGCCCCATGCGCCGGACCGCGTCGGCTGCGGCCCACAGCGCGCCGGACGCGCTGTAGCTGTTTCCCGTTGTAATGGGGATGTCGGCCAGCTTGGCAACGGTTTTGCCCGCGTCCCCCACCACCTTGGTGAACGCGCCCAACCCCATGATCTGGGCGCCCAGGCGCTTGGCCATCTTGGCGGCCTGGAGCAGGCGCTTGTAGGTGAACTCCGGGCTGTGGGCCAGCATCTGTTTCGGCGTGCCGCCCACGGTGATGAGCCACCCCTCGGTCTCCACGCCCAAAGGCGACTTGATGCCCGTGACCTTGCAGTAAATCATGGGCGGGGAGTAGGCGATGATTTTTTCCACCGCGTCCATGAAACCCCGGGGCGCAAAACGGGAGGCCAGCTCGATGTTGGGGTCTTGTTTGAGCTGCTCCTGGGAAAGGGGGTGGATGACAAAGGCGAACCGGTTGACGCGTTTACGGCGCCCCTGGGGATAGATCTGGCGGGGGTCCAGGCGCTGCTCGCCGATGACTTCCAGCAGGTCGTCGTCGGTCAGCTTGTCCAGGGGGATGCCCAGGGCCACGGAGATCATGGCTTCCAGCACGTAAAACCCCACCACCTGTTCCAGAATCTTGGGCGTGCAGTCGATGATGACATCCACGCCCCGTTCCTTAAGGAACTGTATCCGGTCTTCATACACCGTGGCCGTGATGATGGTCTTGCCGCCCAGTTCCTCCAGGCCGCACCCCTTGAGATAGTCGTAGAAATCGTAGGTGGGCACGACAAGGATATGGGCCTTCTGGATGGCTTTGCGGATGATGTAGTCGTTCCAAGACCTGAGCGGCAGGGTTGCAGACGCCAGCCGGCGCGTGGGCACCCATTCCAGGACATCGTGAATCCCCTTGGCGTAGAGCTCGAGTTCGTCCAGAGAGTTGAGGAACTTGGGGATGCCGTTTTCAAAGATGGGATCGGCAAAGGTCAGGTTGTCCGTGTACTCGGAAAGGACTTTGGCGATGTTGTAGTTGAGCAGGCCGGACAGAAACAGCACCTTGGTGTGGTTGAAATAATTGTTGCCGTGTTTGAACTGGATGTGCCGGATGGCCCACTCAAAGGAGACCCGGCGCAGGCGCTCCCCCGTTGTCACGGGGATGTTGATGGAGGCTTTCAGCTGTTCGACTTTTCTCCGCTGGGCCTCGATGGATCGGCTCGAGCCGATGGCATAGTTGAAATTCAGGCCGCCCAGGCAGAGCGCATCGGCCTTGTCTTTCCATTGTTCCATGATATCCGCGGCCAGGTTCACGTCCCCGTTGGTGCCGATCCGTGTGATGGTAAACTGCTG
>SKZX01000260.1 GCA_007127175.1 Desulfobacterales bacterium | reverse complement strand
AACACCAAATCCGGTGGTTGAAACCACCGGCTATATTCTGCCGCCCCTGCCGGGGCGGGGTGATGCCAAGGTGCGCTTCCGGCCGCCCCTGCCGGGGCGGGGTCGGCTTTTGACCTTATGACCCGGCAATGTTTGTTTTCCTGGCACTTCCGGCCATCATCTCCCTTGTGCTTTCCAAATGGGGCGTGGACGGTTCATGGCCGTGTTCAACAGCGGCTTCAAAGTGCGCGATCGCTTCTTCAAACCGCCCCCGGTTGAAGTACATCATGGCCAGGCGATGATGAAACAAGCCGTTTTCCGGTTGGATCTCCACGGCGTTTTCACCGAACATCAGGGCGATTTCCGGGTTGCGGTTTTCGTTTTCATAGCACAAAGCCAGCTCTGAGAGGGAATGGGCGTCATCCGGGCGCAGTTTCAGGGCTGTATTGTATGCCTTTATGGCGTCTGCAGCGCGGTCAAGTGCCATGTTGCAGTCGCCGATAATCCGGTAGACAATGCCGCCGGGGGCGTCGTTGATCGCCATGGCCTGGTCGATGTATGAAAGGGCTTCTTCCGGCCGGCCGAGTTCAAAAAGCGCCCGGCCCGTCTGGAACAGCAGTTCAAAAATGCTGCCGTCCAACTCAATGGCGCGCTGAAAAAAACCGAGGGCGGCGGCATAGTCCTGCTTCTGCATGTGGATATAGCCCGCGTTATAAACGGCGAAAGCATCCGCAGGATCGAGCGCCATGGCTTTGTTGAAGGCGGCCAGTGCATTGTCCCAGTCTTCCCGGTCGCCGTAGCACACGCCGATGCTGTTGTGGACGTTGACGTTTTCGGGGTCCATGGCAAGTGCGCGGTCGTACTCCGCCAGCGCCTCTTCTTTCCGACCGGCCTGGTAAAAGTTGTCCCCGCTGATATTCAGGCTGACGGCGTCAAAGCAGACAATGGACCCGGGCCCGAAAAAACCGGCATGGGCAAGGGCTTTTTTCGCATTCTCAAAGACGTCTTTTTTTTCATAAGACAGGGTGGGATACACGGCAATACCGATGCTCACGGTTGCCTTGGCCTGCTTTAGGGTTTGGCCGCAGATTTTTTCAGCGACACTGCGGCATGCGCTTTCATCCTTGTCCGGCAGGCAGCAGCCAAACACATCCTTGCCGGTTTTGTGCCATGTGCCGCCCTCTTTTTCGATGACTTTCCCGACAATCCCGCTGACATCCGATGCAACCCGTTCGGGTTTGATGACATGGCCGATATCGTCGATGCACACGATCATCATCCCGAAATGCGCCAACGCTGCAGTGCTGTTCATGGCTTGTTCAACAAAGTACGCCTCATCGGAACCAGGCGCCTCGTCGGAAACAGGTGCATCGGCGGCCGCCACGGATTTCGCGCGTTCCACGCCTTGTCCTTCATGGATGCTTTTTAACGGTGATTCTGTTTCCGACAAAAGGAGATGCCCTTTTGCGGACCCGGCGCGCTTGCCCCCCTGTTTGTGATCCGTCATATTGCAAGACCCCTCATAAGTGATTCATACTATATGATTTTTAACTGAAAACACCAAAAAACAGTCAGCCCGTTCCTGCCCGGCATGCGAAACGGCATATCAATCAAGCATCCCCCCCACGGCATGGCGGATGATTTCGATTTCATCCGGTATCACGGTCCGCATATCCATAAGGAACAATTCTGCTTCAATCCTTCCGATAACCGGTATCCGGGATTGCCTGAGCAGCCGGTCGATGGTTGACGCGGACAGCCCGTCAATCCGTATGGTGACGCATGTCGTTGGTATTTCAAGAAGCGGAAACGACCCGCCGCCGGCCTTGGAAACCGAGTCCAGAAGCCCGACCTGAAGCCGGGCGTCATCGATCGCGCGCAAACGTTTGCAAAGCGCATCCGCTTTTTCCCTGATGTGGGAAAGCGGGCCGGTGATCATGGAAAGGGTCGGGATATCTTTAACGGCCCCGGCTTCGTCACGGTACAACCTAAGCGTGGTCTCCAACCCGGCCAGGGTGAGCTTGTCGATCCTCAAGGCACGGGTCAGGGGGTTTTTCCTGATTCTGTCCATAATTTCGCGGTTTCCCAAAAGAATTCCGGCCTGGGGCCCGCCAAGGAGTTTGTCGCCGCTGAAGGTCACCACATCCGCTCCGGTTGCGATGGATTCCTGGACCGTGGGCTCCTTCATCAGCCCGTATTTTTTAAAATCAACGAAGGTGCCCGACCCCAGGTCCTCCATGACCGGCAGGCCATGCTTTTTCCCAAGGCCGACCATGTCCGGCAGGGACACGCTCGCGGTAAAGCCGACAATGGCGAAATTGCTGGTATGCACCTTGAGCAGAAGGCCGGTCTGTTCATTGACGGCCCGCTCATAATCGTGCAGGTGGGTCCGGTTGGTGGTGCCGACCTCCCTCAGGATGCCGCCGCTTTTGGCCATGATGTCCGGGATGCGGAAAGAGCCGCCGATTTCCACCAGCTCGCCCCGGGACACGATCACTTCCCGGCCCCGGGCAAGGGTGTCAAGGGCCAGCAGCACGGCTGCGGCGTTGTTGTTGACCACCATTGCGGCTTCAGCGCCGCTGATTTCGCAAAGGATATCCTCCACAGCCGTATACCGCGAGCCCCGGCGACCGGCCTTGAGGTCAAACTCCAGGTTGGAATACCGCGATGCCGCTTCCGTCATGTGCCGAACGGCATCGGCCGCCAGAAGGGAGCGCCCCAGGTTGGTGTGGACCACCACGCCCGTGGCGTTGACCAGGCGGACGAGGTTTTCGGTCATGGCGGATGCTACCTTATCCGATATGCGACGCCCGATGGCATCCGGGTCAAGTTCGGATTCCGGGAAGCCGTTGCCCGCCGATTTTATGGCCGCCCGCAATTCATCAATGGATTGCCGGATGGCGCCAACCATAACGGTGCGAGGAATTTCTTTAAATGCTGGATTTTGAGCCATCTGCGCCAGGAGGGTGTCCACGGCCGGGAGTTTCCGAAGCCGGTCCTGGAGGCTGTTTTGAGTACTGTTTGCGTCGCGCATGTTGTTTTTCCGGTTATGCCCTTATAATTATGACGCACGCTTAAAGTCGCGTCAATATTGTAAATGGTGAAGATTACATAGCATTATCAATCCTTGCATTTCAACTGCTATTTT
>SKZX01000094.1 GCA_007127175.1 Desulfobacterales bacterium | reverse complement strand
TCACGGACCGGGAATACTATATCAACGATGCCGGCCGCCAGATCCGGACCCTGGGACTGTCGGTGTACCTCCGGATGCTTGAGCTTTCCGGCCGCCCCGCCGTTTTCCCCGATGATGCCTACCAGGGCGAATATATCTATGATATCGCGCGGTCTTTGTTGGATGAAAACCCGTCCGCGCTCCTTTCCATGGATGAAGAAGAAGCCGTTGCAACCTGCGCGCGGTACGCCGCCCGGCAGATCCTCGAAGAGATCCGGTCGGACCTGGAACGTCTGGGCATCGGTTTTGACACGTGGTTCTCCGAACAGGACCTCTACGATTCCGGAAAAGTTGACGCGTCCATACGCCGGCTTTTGGAGAAAGACCTTGCATACGTGTCCGAAGGGGCGACGTGGTTCAAATCATCTTTGTTCGGGGATGAAAAAGACCGGGTGATCGTCAGGGGAAACGGGCTGACCACCTATTTCGCATCGGACATTGCCTACCACATGGACAAATACAACCGGGGCTACGACCGGGTCATCGATGTATGGGGGGCGGACCATCACGGGTACGTGCCCCGGCTCACCGCGGCGGTCAAAGCCATGGGATTCCAGGCGGAGCAGTTCAGGGTGGTCCTGGCCCATCTGGTCAACCTGGTGCGCCAGGGAGAACCTGTTTCCATGTCCACACGGGCAGGCCAGTTCGTCACGCTGAAGGAAGTCATTGACGAGGTGGGCGTGGACGCGGCGCGCTTCATCTTCCTGACGCGTCACCATGAAAGCCCCCTGGACTTTGACCTTGAACTGGCCAAGCAGAAAACCAACGACAACCCCGTGTATTATGTCCAGTACGTGTACGCCCGGATATCCAGCATTATTAAAAAAGCGGCTGCGGAACATGGCATCAGCACCCATGATATTGACGATGATGCACTTGAAAGGCTGATCGAGCCGGAAGAAATCCAGCTCATGAAACACTTTTCCAAGTACCCCGACGCTGTTGCCGGCGCAGCGGAAATGATGGAACCCCACCGGGTTGCCTATTACCTCATGGGGCTTGCCGCCGCGTTCCATGCATATTACAATAAGCACCGGGTCCTGAGCGATGACGCCGCCCTGAGCCGGGGCCGTCTTTCCCTGGTGCGGGCCGTGCGCACGGTCATTGGAAACGGCCTGACGCTGCTTGGCGTCAGCACGCCGGAAGCCATGTAGGTAGCCATGAACACGAAAAAAACAAAAAAACAAGCACCGCCCGGGGGCATCCGGCACAGCGCGTCCCTCTGGGTGCTTTTTCTCCTGGCATGCGGGTTCATGTTTTTCTCCGGCGTGCTGGTGGGCAGAAACACCATGCCGGTGCGTTTTGACATGGCCGACCTCAATGAAAAACTGGGCCGCCTCCAGAAAAGCGTACTGACCGAGGAGGCCCTCATTGAAGAAACCGCCAAACCGCTGGAGCAGATACCCTTCGAGTTTTACGAAAAACTCAGGGATGACGATCTGTATGCGCTTTCGGACGAAGAAGAGATGCCCCTTCGCCTCATCAAGCCCAAATTCGAAAAAAAGCCGCCCCCTTCGGCAAGGGTAGCGGAAGTTGCGCCACAGCCACGCGAAAACAGAATCGAAGCAAGCGCTTCCGCTGATCTTTCCCGGCGCGGGTTTGTCATTCAGGTGGCGTCCCTGCGGGACGAGAAAAGCGCTGCTGCCGTGCGCGACAAGTTCCGCTCCAGGGGATATCCCGCCTATACGCAGATGGCCGTCGTGGAAGGGAGAGGTCAATGGCTCCGCGTCCGCATCGGGCCTTATCCGGACAGGGAGCAGGCGAGTGACGACCTTGTCCGTCTGCAGCAGGCAGGTGTGGATGCCATCCTGCTCAGGGCGGATGAGCAATAGGCTGCGGGTTTTGTTTGTGAGACAAACGTGATGGCGCCTTAAGAAGTCGAGATCAGGCGACTTTTTGCGACGTCGTCAAACGTGAATTCACCCAGGAAGAGACGGCCCCGTAAAAAGTCAAAAAACACGGTAAAGATGGCTAAGTAAAAAGTTTCATATACAAGGCGTAGTGATTTTTCATTCGCGATGGCATACATATAGTATTTCGAGCGAATGAAAAATTGCTACAACGCAGTAGATGGGACTTTTTACGACGCCATCAAGAAGAGGTTGACATGAAAATAACCGCCGATGATGTGCGGCACGTGGCGGAACTGGCCCGCCTGGAAATCGACGATGGCGACATTGACCGCTTTGCCCGGCACTTGGGAAGCATACTGGAATACGTGGAATCACTGAAAAGTGTCGACACATCCAATGTTTTGCCCACGGCCCATGCGGTATTGACCCGGAACGCGTTCCGGCCCGATGACGCCCAACCGTCCATCGACCCGGGCGGGGCCCTTGGAAATGCACCGGAAACTGAGGACGGGTATTTTGTTGTCCCCAAAATCATCGAATAAGAGGAATTTTCCGCGTCATGGCTGTTAAACCCCTATACGCACTGACCATCCACGAAGCGCAGGCGCTTCTGGCGGCAAAAGACATTTCCGCAGCAGCACTGACCGAATCGGTTTTGGAGCGGATCGCTGCCGTTGAACCGACGGTGGATGCCTATATCACCGTATGCCACGAAACCGCGCGGAGAGCGGCGGAAAATGCGGACAAGGCCATTGCGGACGGCAAAGCAGGCCCCCTGACCGGCATCCCCGTTGCCATAAAGGACCTCATCTGCACAAAGGGGATACCAACCACCTGTGCGTCGAAAATGCTTGCCGACTTCATTGCCCCCTATGATGCCACGGTTATGGAAAAACTGAACGCCTGCGGCGCCGTCATGGTCGGCAAGGCCAACATGGATGAATTCGCCATGGGTTCGTCAACGGAGAACTCGGCGTTCAAAACGACGAAAAACCCATGGGACACCAAGCGGATTCCGGGCGGTTCCAGCGGGGGGTCGGCCGCTGCCGTTGCGGCGGACATGTGCCTCGGATCGCTTGGTTCCGATACGGGGGGCTCCATCCGGCAGCCGGCATCCCACTGCGGTGTAGTCGGTTTAAAACCGACCTACGGGCGGGTCTCCCGTTTCGGGCTGGTGGCGTTTGCATCCTCCCTGGACCAGATCGGACCCATCACCAAGGATGTAACGGATGCGGCC
>SKZX01000028.1 GCA_007127175.1 Desulfobacterales bacterium | reverse complement strand
TTCGTGGCATTCGGCATCCAGTACAAATTCCTGTAAGCCGGACGCTCAAAAACAAGCCACATAAACAGAAAGACCGGGCCATGTCATGCATAGCCCGGTCTTTCTGCTTTTTAAAATGCCTGCGGAAACTGTCTCCGGGATCAGGATCAGTTGACTGCCGTCCTAAGGGAGCAACTCCCTTTGCTGCTCAAGGAGAAACCGGTGCAAGGGCTCGATATTCCATCGCTGGTTCATTGAATGGAGCTTCAGGATGATCCTGCTTGCTTCTTTTCTTACCTCGGGATCTCCGGACCTGGGCAAACCCGCCAGTTTAATGGAAAGCGCTTTCATCTGCGCCTGCTCCTGCTCGAGCGCCTCCGCACGGGAAAAAACACATTCTGCCCCGCACCCGGGGCATTGCCGGAGATCGGACTCTCCGGTGGCGGGTCAGCCGTTTTTGCACAGAAAGGGGAAATGAACGTAATCATCGGTATGCCCGCATTTCGCACAGGTAATATCCATCACACACCTCCAGTGAAACAGCATTTTTCTGGCCCGAATCGGTTTTTTTCTCAAACACCCCGCCGACTCACAGAACTTACTTGAAAAAGTTAAGGAAACGGACCAGGTTTATGGTTCCGCCCTCCACCTCGAGGTCCCGGATGACCGACACCGCGGGGTTGCGAAGCCCTGCCACGATTTCTCTCCAGACATTTGAATCCACCGATACGGTGATATCGGGGTTTTCCGGGAAATACGGCCGGATTTCCGCAATCCCCCGGCGCACGTGCACGGTATATGCCTCACCGGTGTCCGGAAAACGGAAGCCGAGCACCTGGTCCACGTCCACGCTTTTTTCGGGGTTCAGGTTGACGGTCATGGCGCTGAATATGGCGGAAAGCGGTATTTTCCGAATAAAATCCGGGTGGTTGACCGAAGCGGCGCCGATTGCAAGCCGGCCTTCGGCTTCCAACGATTGCGTCAGGTAATAATTCCGGGCGGTGGCAGCGATCTGTTTTTCCCCCAGCCTTTTGAGCGATGCCGCCCGGATCGCAACAGCCCGGTCCATTGCCGGATCGAGCCGGAGCAACTGATCGGCCAACTCCAGCGCCCACTGGTCATCCCCTTGCGCCGCAGCCTCCTCCGCGTGCCGGAGCAGGTTTTCCTCCCCGCCCGCAAGTGCGGCAAAGCGCTCTGCCCGATCTTTCGGCGGAAGGGGGAACAGGTCCGTGGCATTCCCGCCGAACCATCCCAGGTAGCCGTTGAAAATGGCTTTGACAGACCATTCCACCGTGCCGTAGTATTCCTGGAGGTAGGGCTGGTTGGCCAGGTGGGCCGGCAGCTTCACCTTTTCAACGATCTCTTCGGGTGTGAGCCCGGCATTCATGTGCCGGATGGTCTGGTCGTGGACGAACTGGATGGCGTCCCGGTAGTTGGTCAGGGTTTCATAGATGAGATCTTCCCCCACAATGGGCCGGGTATGATGGGGCACCAGGTATTTCGGGCGCAAATCCCGCATGATGTCAAGGCTTTTAACCCACAGGGTGACATCCCGGTAGGCCGTGCCCCGGATGGCGTACAAATTGGGGAAGGACTTGTAAAAATTGTCTGCGGGAAGCAGTACTTCTTTATCCGGGAGCCAGACGATGGTCTGGTCCGGGGTTTCGCCCGGTGCGTGAATCAAGATTATTTTGACGCCCGCGATCTCCAGTTCCATGCGGTCGCCATCGTAGGTTTTGGTTGGGTAGAGAAGACCCGGGGTGCTGTCTGCGTCAAAAAGCAGGCGCGCCCCGATGCCTGCGTTGACCACTGCTCCGGGGGGCAGAAGAACCCCGAATTGGCGCATGGCACGGCGGTAGGTGGTGTCCCGGGTGATATTGACGATGCGGTCCAGGTGGTGGCTGGTGGTGTAATGGGCGTAGATTTCCGGGTTGTCATCCCCTGCCATGACCGTTGCACCGAACGTGTGGTCGGAATGAAAGTGCGTGTAAATGATCGCCTTGACCGGCTTTGACGTGATCTCGTCAAAAGCGGCCTTGACCGGGACGGCCGCCTCTTCGCTTTCCATGGTATCCACGATGATGACGCCGTCATTCCCTTCGATCAGGATGGCGTTGGCCAACCCGAAGCCAATGGCCACATGCACGCCGTCGGTCACCTCGATCACTTCCTGCCGGAATTCCTCAGAGTGCGCCGCCAGGTCGGGATTTGCCGCCGGGGGCGCATCCCACTGCCGGTCCAGGGATGCACATCCCGGAAAGACTAACGCCAAAACCAGAACCACCCCCAAAAACCAGCGAAAACGCTGCAAAGCCATGTACGCCCTTTTCATTAAAACCCCCATTGTTATGTGGTTTCAGATTTTTACGGATATTTTATCCCGGAGGTAATCCGCCATCATTTCTGTGCCCGCAGATGGGTTCACCTGTTCCCATTCGATGGCTTTGGGACGGCCCCCATTCCGGTTCATGGCATTCATGAGAGACGGGTGTGCGTAAATGTTTCCGGCGATGAACAACGGGATTTTGGGCGTTTGAAAAAAGCCGCCGCCTTTCCATGTCTGCCAGACAAACCCCCGGTTGATGGGCGAGCGCATGCGCGTGAGCCGGCCGGTGACACCCACATCGAAGAACCCCGTTTCATGCTCCCGGTTGTACAGGAGCCATGCATATGACAAGGCCTCGTGGGCAAAAAGGTCTTCGGATGCAATCACAAGACCGTTTGGGGGCGCTGTGACATGGCCGTTGTCCGGGCCGAAGGTGGCCAGCACCTTTCTCCCGGATGACACGGTGAGCCTCAGTTTGGAAGCGATTTCAGACACGTGGTTGATTTCCTCGTACATGGCGTAAAAGGCGTCTCCCCCCTGGTGCAGCGTTTTTCTGCTGTCCTCCCGTAAAAAACCGACCCCGATCTTCATCCCGGAGGTGATATCACCCATGATATGGGAACTTACGCGGGCAAGGTAAATGATATGGTCCGCCTCGTTCACGGCCGTGGGTATCCACATGGGCTCCTGCCAATGGTGCGGTTCCGGGGGGTACACGGGGATGAATGCATCATAGCCCGCTTCCTCGAAGAATACGGGTTCCGCGCCGTTTTGGACAATGACGTCAAAAAGCTTCGCCTTTTTGCAGCACTCCCGCGAAGATCCCTTCTGATTCTCCCTTGTCCAATGAACACTCTGCACCCCGCTGGAATCACCCGCCATGACCCGGCCGGCCCCCTTTTCCTTCAAAAGGCGTATCATGCAAGCCAGCGACCATGGATCGGTCGTGGCCGGGTATGGATTGGGAGAGTTCAGGGAAAGCTTGATCAAAACAGAATCCCCGGGCGACAGCCATGAAAAATCAGTGGCCGCTTCAACGGTATGCCGGAACACATCACAGGCATCCCCATGCGCCCCCTTTGGAACCCATGCGCTTGCCGCATGAGGCGTCCAGGATTCATTAACCGGCATGACCGCCAGTTCGGCCTCCATTTCTTTCATCCTGTGTGCACAGGCAGGCAACAGGACGGCGCTTGCAGCAGCACCCGAAAGCTTTAAAAAATCCCTTCTGGACCATACATTATCAGGCATTAACCTGTTCCTCCCAGATTTCGTAAAAGAATTATCATCAAAAGATAAACCACTCAGCAAGCACGACCACGTTCCTGCCAAAAAATATTAAAAACAGGGCCCATTTCAACCGATGGCGGCCCAGGAAAAAATCTTTTCACCGGTGATGAGATCGCAGGCCCTTGCCACGGCTGCCACATCCGCCTGAAAAACGTCCATGAGCACCATGTCCAGACCGGCCGCCGCCATCATGGGGAGAAAGGTTTTCTGCACCAGCCGCTTTTTTTCTCCTGGCGCGCGGCCGGCGCTCAGGTTGGAAAGGCCGGCAATGCTTTGAAGCGGCGCCCCTGCCAGGTCTTCGCGCCGTGACAAAAAAGACAGCAGCGCCCGGTTGTGGGCAGTGCCGTTGTCCCATATGAGCGGGGCGACCACGGGATCGATGATGAGCCGGTCGATTGTCACCCCGGCTTTTTGGGCCGCCGCGATCAGTTCGAGTGTGATTTCGAAAAACTCGGCCGCCTCCGTTGGGACACTGCTGTCCGGGCGCAGGATGTAGCCGATAATATCCACGCCAAAGGTTTTGGCCAGGGGGAGCATGTCCCGGCATTTTTGCGGCTCAAGGGAAAACCCGTTGATAATGACCCTGTTCCGGGCGGCTGCAAGGCCGGCCGCAATGGCTTCGGCGCTGGTGGTATCCAGCAGCAGCGGCATGGTGGTTTCTGCCTGGACCGTTTCAACGAGAAAGGTCATGATCTCGGCTGCGTTTTTCCTGAGCGGCCCCGGGTTGATGTCTATGGCATCGGCGCCGGCAGCCACACACGCCCGGACCATGTCTGCGATGGGCTTCGGGTCAGTGCCGGCAATGGCATCAGAGATGACCGGGTTGGTAATGGTCAGGTTGTCCGCGACAATGATCATCTGCATTCCAGGCGGAGCCGGTTATGGCGGCTACGTGTCACAGGGTTCTGGTTCGGGCTCGAAAACATAGGCCTGGTTGCTGACCAGGACATTGGGCGGACGAAGCGCGTGTTCGAAAAAATCATAGCCCTGCTTCAGGTTTTCCCAAAACCCGATGTGGGGTGATGCGGCATGACGCCGCATGTTCTCATCCGTCATCCGAAACGGGAAAATATGCACGCGGAAAAAAGGCTGGCCCCCATTCAGGGCGTAATCAGCAATGGTATAGATCTCCTCGATCTGCCGGTCGGTCATGGCGAAACAGCCCGTGGACACCTTGCTGCCATGCACCATGATGGCGCTTCCGGTTCGCCGGTGCTTCCGGTCATAGCGGTTGGGGTAGCCGATGTTGAAGGACAGGTGAAAGCGGCTGTTGGGGTTCATCATCGAAGGAAAGACGTAATAAAACCCTTCCGGCGCCTGCAGGTCCCCTTCAGCCCGCTTGGGGCCAAGGCCCCCTGAAAAACGGGCGATGGGATAGGTTTTGAAAAGCACGTACGACCCGTTTTGCCACACCCACAGCTCAAGCTCACTGCTTTGTTTAAAAATACGTATGAAAATCGGGGCGCCGAGGGAGAGCGATGCCGCCATGAATTCACTGGCCAGATCCGGCGCAACCCGCTCGCGCACATCCCGGGAAAGTTCGGACTGGGGCGTTACCGGGCGCGCCGGCCAGTACATGTGGGGTTCTGGTGCACGGTCGGGGACCGCTCTGATGCGCTCCCAGTCCGGTGTTTTCATGCGATCCACGCGCTCCGCACAGCTGGTGGAAAAGACCAGAAAAGCAGCGATGAGAAGACCGAAAACAGGATGTCTGGTAATGCTCATCGTCCCAATGCGCATCAAAACAACCTCACTGAAATAGTTTGCACCGCCTTTAAGACCAAATAATACAAAAGCAACACTTTTGCAAGGTTATTGGTACTTTATGCCGGCATTTTCATGGCCGGAGACCGGACCGGCAGGGTTCACAAACCGGCGCACCCGCGACAGATTTTTTCGCCATCCACGGTTTCGAGCTTGGTTCTCATCGTTGCCTCCCCGCACCGGGCACAAAGCTCGGAGGGCTCCATCCGGGCCTTTTCCGGCAGTTTCATTTCAACCGCGCGGATATCAAAAAGATGCGCATCCGCCATGTCCAGGATGTCGTGGCTGCGCTTATGGTGCATTTCGTAAAACCGGCTTTTTTCTTCGTCGCTCGCATCGCCTTTCATGACCTTTTGCATGAGGGAGCGGTGGTTCTCATCCCGGGGGAAGGCATCCGGACGGGTAGCCACGCGCACCCCATGGCCCGAATTCCGGCTGAGGAGCGTCAGCACCATTTTTCCATGGTCTTTGTAAATCAGGTTGCCTTTGCCGAATGTGCAGCCGGTCACCACCTGTACGGCATCTGCGGAGCACGCGTCGGTTTCGATGATGGCGACGATTTCTTCATCCCCTGCCCGGTTTTCTTTGAGCCAGTCCAGACCCGCCCTGGCGGCTTTGTAACCGATTGATAGCCCTGGGCACATGTGTCCGTGAAAGTCCAGGCACTTTTTGAATGCCTCGCTGTAAGCGGTTGGTTCTTGACGCATTATCCCTCCCTGTCTGTTTTTGCCCTGTTTCACAGCGGCACTGTTTTTCAGCCCCTTCGCATGACCCGCAAGTTAAGTCGCTGCTGAAATGGGGGGCATCCGGCGTTTACACCCCGATCACCCTTTTCTTGGGGATTCCGTCTTCCGGTGATCCTTTTATCACCGTGTATGATTTGACCCCTGGCGCCTTGCTCAGCTTGGGGATGAGATAGGTGTTTTTCATCTGGATCTCCATGAAGAGTTCATCGGGCATTTCAACCCCTGCATTCCCGCATAATTCGCGGGCCAGGTAAAACACGTCTTCCAGGTGGTCGATCTTTTCCATGTGGTTCACATGGATGAAGATTTCCGGGTATTTCTGGTAATAATCCCGTACCCACGGGGTGTTTGAAAACCTTTCCGCGTAAATGTGATGGATCCTCATTTTCCTGGCAATGGCTTCAATCTGCTCGATCGTCTTGCCGAAGATATATTCCCGCTGGTCTACAAGATCCTGCCGGCAGCCCGGCAGGTCGTCCCGGAGCCCCCTGATGGTTTCCACGGCATCCACGGCAAGCATCATGTAATCGGTTTTTTGCGGCAGAAAGGCGGAGTGGCCCAGCAGCGCCGCATCGGGGATGTACAACGGCAGCAGATGTACTTTCAGGACGAATTCGCCATTAAAGTAAACTTTAAGGATCTGGTAGTTCTGGTCCAGTATCCAGGCGAACACCGTCCAGAAAATGTTTTCTATATCGCAGTCCGCCTGGAAATTCTTCTTGTCAGCAGTGCAGTCGCCGGTATCTTTTCCCAGCATGAAATACGAGGCGTCCCTTTCAGCATACTCAAACGCCACCCCTCTTATGGAGATCCCCTTCAGGTCTTTTGCACCCGAAAAACCCGTGACCTCCGGTATCTCAAGCAGCATACGCGATATTTCATCCGCATAACAGGCAATGACCGGCTCTCCCGGGGCCAGAATGCGCCCATGGATAAGGTCTTCGATTTTATAGATGATATCTCTGCCCCTGATGCAGCCCAGCAGGTAAATCGCCGCCTGCTTTTTGTCATCCCGGAGGTACCGGATTTTCTTTACCAGCATTTCAGCGACTTTTTCCGCCAGGCTTGCATCGGCCACCGAATTCAGCACTTCTTTTTTGACCAGGCGTTTTTCAAGGACCGCCTCCCGCAAATCCATTTCAAGGAGCTTTTTAAACACCGCCCGGTTTTCCCGAATCAGCGAAACAACCGTTTCCGGGTCGTTGACGTTGATAAACGGGTTCACATCGATCCCGAATTCAGCCGAGTAATCCCTGTGCCATCGGCTGAAATACCGGTAGACATCCCATTTCAGGTTCCGTGAGCCATTTGCCAGCTCATCCCGGATAAACTTGCCGGCCTTGAGGTTCAAGGCCCTTCGTTCATCGCGGCCTTCTTTTGGCGGAACAAACCCGTAAAGGCTGGGCATGAGCCCGTAGCGATCCCGCGCCTTCTTCAGGGAAATCCGAATGGGGCCTTCCTCTTCTGAAAAACCGATCAGTATGGGGTTGTATTCCCGGGTCATGCTGTTTCCTGGCGATAACACTCACTTTCAGAAAAGTGACAGCTATATAAAATGTTTATTGGAAAGCAGTCAGAAGTGCACGCTGCTTCAAGCGCATTCTTTCCGGTTCCAAGGCCCTTGCTTATGGAGAATACACCCGTTGGGGGTCCAGTTCATACGTCCAGGGTGCGCCCGAATGCTTCCATCCGCTTTCTCCGGCACACCCCTTCAGAAAATTGTTTTTTGAACGTGGTGGGTTTCCTTCGAAACCGTCCACAATATTATAAACCCTTTTAAACCCGGCATTCATCAGCAACCGGGCGGCAATTCCGCTGCGAAAACCGGATCGGCAGATCAACAAAATTGTGTTCTCTTTGGAAAACCTTTTTTCAACTGCATCCAGGAAATCCGGGTTGTTCTGCATGGTGTAGGTCCGCCGGGACGGGTCAAATGCGCCGGTCCAGGTGGCTATGGGAATATTGTAGGCCATGGGCGGGTGGCCTACCAGGGCATATTCCGCCGTGGTGCGCACATCCAGGATTATAACGCTTTCCGGATCGGATTGCCACATGCGGTATGCCTCTGTTGAAAGGATATCCCGGCTTCCCCCGGCATAAACAGATCGCTCCCCGGCCCAATCGGCGTTAATCTGAAAAACCAGAAGCACGCCCACCCCCACAACCACTGCCGGAATAAGGAAAACAAGGCGATTTTTTATCCGTTTCATTGTCATCCCCGGTAAAAAGTCAGTCTTTATATCGGTTTTTTATATGGTCATATTCCGGTATGCGGGTATGCGGCCATTTTCCAAGAACCACACCGTCTTTCATGAGAACAAGCCCTGGGTTCGATCGGATAATTGTTTTCAGCTCCCTTTCATCGGAGAAGAAAACCGGGTATCCCTGACGGCGCCCCTTTCTGAAAGAATCAACAACATCCGGCGGGGAAGCCGTCAATACGACGAAATCATGGCCGTCCTTTCCGGCCTGCCTGGCCAGGGGCGCCAGGTTCCGGTCAAAGGCGCGCATGTTTGCGGTTTGCAGATCATATGCCGCCACCAGGTAAAGATAACCGGGTGCGGCAATGATCTGCAGGGTCTGATCGAATCCATCTTCATCCATGATGCTGAAATTTTCAATAGGAGATTCAAACTGCCTGTAGGGCATTTTTTCTTTCCGCGCCCGGTATTCCCACAGGTCAGCCCATTCAGGATCGTCCCACGGGTAATCATCCGACGGGTAGGTTCTGGTTTCACCGGTTTTCCTGTTTTCAAAAACCAAATATACCGCGCCTGAGGGTTCATGGGATTTTTCAAGCAATGCGGCAATGTCTGCACCGACTTTCCAAGGCCGGAAATCGATTGTCGGCAGGAATATCAATGCATATGCAGAAAGGCCTGCTGCCAGTCCTGCTGCTGCAAACAACGAAAAAAACGCGCTTTTCCCCGAAAAAACAGGACGAATCCGGTCCTTGCAGAAAAAAACCATTGCAGATGCGAAAAAAAGCAATACGTTCTTGGCTGCGGTTGCCTGGTTACTGATGACAATAGCGTCCCCGAAGCACCCGCAATGGGGAACCGGGTCGGTCAGGGCGATGAAAATGGTGGCAGGGGCAAAAAAGCCCATCAATACAAGGCCCAGCGGCGCGAACACCTGCATTTTTACCCCGGCAAGAAATGTAAACCCCACCACGAACTCAACCGTGCTCAGACCGACCGCCAATGGAAGGGCCGCCGGGAACAACCATTCCACGCCAAATGCCGTGAAGAAATCCTGGAATTTGTACATTGAACCCAGCGGGTCCACAGCTTTCACAAATCCGGAAAAAAGCAAAACAGCGCCGAAGAATACACGCGCTGCGTTGACGATAATTCTGGCAATCATATGATCTCTATTTTCCCGGCCGGTTTTCGGCTGTTTTCTTTTCAGTTTCCTGAATCACCGGCAGAACAGATGGTTAATCCCTTTACGGCTATAGCAGGATTTACATTCACGGGCAAAGCTTTTTGGCCCGGGATGCGCTCCTTCCTTGCCCGCTGTTCATAAACAGCACACCAGGCATCCATGCTGCTACAAACGGGGTAATACGGTATGAACAAAACCGGTACGGGTTTGACAAGCTCACCCCTTCTCTTTATATTACGAACGAACGATATAATCACAACCCTTTCATTATAAATGTATTTTTTATATTAACACAAAGGTCTTGCCGCTGTTGAAACAGAAACCCGAACAGGGCAACCCCTCATCCCGCGATCTGATCCGGGGAGTGATGGACGCATGCACCAATTGCGATATCTGCCGGTTCATGATGGACGAAAGCTGCTTGTTTTTCCCGGAACTCTACCGCCTTTTTGACAAGGAAAAAGAAGCGGGCACAAATGTTACCGACGAGGAACTGAAGCGCCTGGCCAGCCTGTGCACCCTGTGCGGCCTGTGCCCATGCCCGAACATCCGGGCCGACATTCTCCTGTCAAAGGCAGCTCGGGTCCGGGAACAGGGCATTCGCGCAGGGGAGCGCCTGCTCGCGGATGTCCAGAACGCCTGCCGATTGGGGGGCCGTTTCCCATGGCTGATCAACACATTTCTGAGCATCAACCCGGTAGAAAAAATCACCAAACGTATGGGCGGGATTTCACAAAAACGCGCGCTGCCAAGACTTCCAAAGGAAAACTTCTTTTCCTGGGCGCAAAAAAATGGATTGACCCGAAAACCCGCCGGCCAGCCAAAAGCGGCTTATTTTGCAGGATGTACCGCCGGCTTTCTCTTTCCGGAAGTCGCGCGGGCAGCGGTGGCCGTCCTTAAGCAAAACCATATTGCAGTGTATGTGCCGCCCCAGCAATGCTGCGGCATGCCGACCCTGCTCGAGGGCATGGCAGCACTTACCCGTCAGCGCGTGCAGGACAATCTGCGGACACTTCTGGATGCGGCTGATACCGGCTTCGACCTGGTATGTACCTGCCCTACCTGCGGTTTTTTCATGAAAAAGCTTCTCCGGGAGGGCGCGCATTATTCCCAGGCTTTTCAAAAATCGGTCAGCGCAGGGGCGGATGAAATCCGGGTACCGGGCAAAATCGGCAAAGAGGGATATGTTTCACTGAAAAAATCCATATACGGGGATCTTCTGGCAGACAACCCGAACTTTTCCGCCATCGATCCCATGGCACGCATCGCCCTTTCCGAAAAGCTCTCTGATATGGGCCAATACCTGGAGCGCCTTCACTTAAAAGGGCTCCTGGACACGAACCTGGGGCGCATAAATAACCGAATGGTGTATTTTACTCCCTGCCACCAGCGGGAGCAGAATATCGGATCACCTTATGAAAATCTGCTGTTCATGATCCCAGGGTTGGACCTCATCCATGTAGGCGGCGACATGGACTGCTGCGGCATGGGCGGCAGCCTTGGGTTTAAAGAAGGCTTTCATGGTGATTCGGTCCGGTTAGGCCAGCCATTGGCGAAAAAAATCAAGGCCGCATCCCCATATGCGATTGTCACTGATTGCCTGAGTTGCCGGCTTCAGTTCCGGCACCTGCTGCCGGAATTGCCAGTTTACCACCCACTCGAATTACTGGCATCAGCGTATAAAAATGAAAAGACGATCATCAGGCCCTGATGGCGCAGGAATAGCAGATTCAATGTTCACAATACATGCAATTTTTCAAACAAGCACTAAGGCAAGCATTGTGTTTTCTTATAACTTGACCGGCTTATTCAACTATTGGATTAGAACGAGGTTCGCTTCTCTCACCCGATCTATCCTTATCGTTGGGTAATGAACAAGGTATGATCCAAATTTTAACATTCCACCAAAGCTTCCTTCACCCCACGACGCCCCCTTCACTCCTCCCTTGACACCGCGTGCGCAATTCGTTCAATTTCTTGAGCAATATCCTCAGGTGAAAGAACGAAATCTATACACCCGCTTGCTACTGCGCTCTCAGGCATATCTGGCTGCACGGCTGTTTCGAGCTTCTGCGCGATGGTAATGCCCCCCACTTCTTTTATGCCGCACAGCGTTGCCGCCCCATCCCCATCATAGCCAGAGACAATGACAGCGATAAGTTTGCCGTCCCAGTTCTGCGTTAGAGAACGCAGAAAAACCGTAATCACGTCGGGCAATCCCCAGGGCTTTGATAGCGGCTT
>SKZX01000301.1 GCA_007127175.1 Desulfobacterales bacterium | reverse complement strand
TATCGGCCGGGTCGAGGCGGAAAATGAAGGGCTGCGGGTGCTTTCCGCATTTTTCTCAACCCATTATGCCAAATCGCTTTTTGGGCCGGCTGAGGCGGCATCCGAACCGACCGGACTGCGCTTTGAGATCGTCCCGCGCAAAGACCCAAGCGGTTCAAAACCCGGCGATGAGATCGAATTCCTGGTATTGTTTGACGGGAAACCACTGGCGGGAACTTCCCTTCACGGTGAAAACGGTGCCAGCGCACCCACCAATGCGGATGGCGTTGCCGTGATGACCGTGCCCGACCCGCCCATCGCGCTCATTTACGCCAGACACCGGATCGACGTGAAAGGCGATGAAAAAAAAGACTATGATATTTTCACCACATTTTTGACTTTCGAGGTAAATCGATGAAACCGATGAAATGGACCCTTCCCATGCTGGTGGTGTTTTTGTTTTTCTGCTGCCTTTTGCCCCGTAAGGCTGAAGGCCACGGGACGGACTACCGGATACTCGACGCCCGGCCGGCCGTTGCCGTGGAATTCATCTATTCAGACAACCAACCCATGCGCTATGCGGAAGTGCTCGTCTTTTCACCCCAAACCGACGACTTCGAACACCAGAACGGGCGGACGGACATGAACGGCCGGTTTGTCTTTTACCCGGATGCCCCGGGCAAATGGCGCATCCAGGCCGATGACGGCACGGGCCACCTGGAACGGGTGTCCATCGACATCGCCCCGGGTGCGGACGGACAGGCCGGCTGGGGAGGCATCACGGACCAATCCCACGGCCATGACCATGATCATATCCACAACGGGCTGCCGCGCCTCTGGGGGATCATCCTGGGGATAAGCATTATTATCAACCTTTTCATGGGGTTTTACCTTTTCCAGTCAAGACGGGCCTAAACGTGCCCAATGTTGCATCGGGAACGCAATTGATACCGCCGTCTTATTTGCCGTCAAGGGTAAAGCGCCAGGCGCAGAACCATTCATCCGGGTGCGCGTCCGGCGGGCACCCGATGCACTCGGTTGTGATCCGCTTGTCCACGGCCCGGGCAAATGTCGTGTATTCAACAAGCCCCGCGGATTTGCACGGGTAATCGGGCAGCCCTTTGCGCTTTCGTGAGGATTGGACCCGGCATTCGTTCATTTCAAAGCGGATGACGTTTTCAGACTCATCCACCACGGACTGGACATTGATCCGCGAGTACATCCGGAACATCAACGCCTTTTTCAGGCCTTCAAGGCCCGGGTTTTCCGGCAGTTCAAGAAAGCGCTTGATGCTCCAGGCCTCGAACGGGGCAAACCGGGTCCAGCAGGTATCGTTGCACCGCTTGGCATCGTCCATGCCGGAAGAAAACTCCACCGACTGGAACCAGACGCCGTCGTTGGCCAGCCAGTTCACCCCCAGCGTTTCGATCAGCCCCATGAGTTTTTCCCGGGGCATGTCGAGCAGCGGCTTGGGCACATCCCCTTCCATTTCAAAACCCAGTGTTTTGCCGAGGCGCTTCATCTGGATGCCGTAGCTGGTGCGATAGGCGGAATCCAGTATTGCAAGGGCCCGGTCAAAACCCATCTGGTGTTCGACTTCCTTGAACCAGAACGCATGGTGCATCACAATCCGGTGGCACATATCAACCACGAAACGGGCCAGATCCTTGTCCTCCAGATCCTCGAGCGTTTTTACCCTTTCATCCATGAGGCATCTCCTTTATTTTGTTTACAAAACCATATTGGCCGCAGGCCCTTAAACCCATGACCAGCAGATTAACACCGCGCATTGTTTCATGCAATTGTTTTGCATGAAGCGGGTATTGCGGATATATTATACGAAGACCGCAGAACCCGGTGGCGGCCGGCCGGCGGCCTCATAACCGCGAGGCGTGTGGCAATAACCGATGAATCCGCGCTCAAAAAATGACCCCTGAAATCCTGATAGTATTGAGCATACTGACCCTGTCCATGGTGCTGCTGGTAACCGAGTGGATTCCCATGGAGGTCACCGCGCTCCTGGTGCTGGCCGCCGTCGCCCTTACAGGCCTGGTACCGCCGGCTGATGCCCTTGCCGGCTTCAGCAACCCGGCGGTGGTCACCATATGGGCCGTGTTCATTCTTTCCGGTGGACTGACCCACACGGGTGTGGCAAACATTCTTGGCCGTCTTGTTTCCGGGATTGCCGGAACGCATGAAACCGTCATGATCGCGGTGATCATGACGGTTGCCGGCATTCTGTCCGGGATCATGAACAACGTGGCCGTGGCCGCTCTCATGCTGCCGGTGGTCATGGACATCGCCCGGAATACAGGGATGGCGCCATCCCGCCTGCTGATGCCCCTGGCTTTCGGAACGCTTCTGGGCGGCATGACCACGCAAATCGGCACGCCCCCGAACATCCTCGTGACGGAAGCCCTGCGGGAAAACGGCTTTGAGCCGTTTTCCTTTTTCGACTTCACGCCCATCGGGCTCATACTCCTGGCTGCCGGGACCGTTTTCATGGCAATTGCCGGTCGATACCTGCTGCCCGGCGAATACGGCACGAAAAATGATTTTGATTCATCAAAACCCAGAGGGTGGCATAACCAGCGCACTATCGCGGAGCGGCTCTTTCACGCACGCGTCCCTTTCGGTTCGGTTCTTGCCGGAAAAACACTCTCAGAAATCCGTCTGGGTTCCATCCTGGGATGGAACGTGATCTGCATCGACCGGAATGGCGGTCATGTGGTAGCCCCGGGTCCGGATGAGCACCTGCGACCGGGTGACCTGCTGATCGTTGAAGGACGCGCGGAAACGATGCGCATATCAAAAGACCTCTTGAAAATGAAGGCGGAAAAGGCAGCCGACGCCCTGCAGTATTACTTCCCCGATACCATCCGTTTTTACGAGGCATCCATACCCGCTGCTTCTCCCCTTGAGGGCAAAACGCTTAATGAAACAGGTTTTTCCACACGGCACAACGCAAAGGTCCTGGCCATCCGGGTCAACGGCCACGTGCAATGGATCGACCTGCAGGACATGGCGCTGCCGGCCGGGGCGCGTCTTCTTCTGGCTGGAAAGCCGGATCAGCTTGAAAACATGACAAACAGCAAGGATTTTGAAACTGTTCGCTTTGTCGAACCGCAAGAACTGCAAGGCCCCTATCGCATTCACGAGAACC
>SKZX01000325.1 GCA_007127175.1 Desulfobacterales bacterium | reverse complement strand
GGCTTGCCGAGCGTCCATTGGGCGGGCAGTTCGCAGTCCAGGTTTGTCGCCCTGAAAAGAATATAGGCAAAGCTGTCAAGGGAGCAAGCCCTTGGATTGTTGACCTCCCTTGCAATGCCGCCGAAAAAATGGTTCGGGAATCGCATTTCGGGCCTGAAATAACAAAACAGGTAATCCATATGGCTTGACCCAAGACGGTAGGAGTCCAGCGTAAAATCGCCTATCTGGTTCAATATCTCCATCCCGGCGCCAACGTGCCGGGATGTCCTGGCCGCAAGATGGTGGATGAGCCAGGATTTTTCATAAAACCGGATCATTGCCAGGTGGGCAAGGATTTCGCCTTTTTTCTGCCATGTAAAATGCCGAGAAATGCTGGATTGCTTTGAGTAAAGCGTATTATATGTTTGTTTTACCTGTTCACCGCACCCATGCAGAAATGCGTATTTCTTGGGATAAATAAAACCGGTTTCAAAGAAGAACTCCCAAAGCTTGTCCGAATCCACAGTGTTGCAGATATAGATGTTCTGATTTTCAGCATTATGCAGCATTGAGAGCAGTTTGAGATGCTCGTCGGGGTCTACGTCCAGAAAGGTTATGCCGCACTTGGCTATCGGGGTTTCATTTTTTCCAAGAAAGTTTCGCCGGTAAAGCACCTGGGCCCTGCAGACAAAAGAGAAGCTGTTGGAAAAATTAACCGTCAGTTCAGGAATGATCAATCCGGGAAGAAGCATTGAATTTTCTTCATTGTCTTCTATGGCGACCCCTGATCCGGATATATCCAGAACTTTAAGGTTTACCATGGCCCCGGTAACCGGATGACAAAACAGGATATCCGGTGACGGTTTAAGGACGATTCGCTTGCTGCGGTGCACCCTGGGGGAAAAGCGCTGGATCGGTTTTTTTGAAGGGGCGAGTATGACATCCTTGCAACGCATTCGTTCAGTATGTTTCAATATCCTGCATTCGCCCGTATAAACCGGCATTTCGCCAACCATAAGAACCGCATTGACCGGATAGCTCATATTCATCAGGTTGACAGGGATGTCATTGCTCCCGTTGATGGTCACGCGAAAGGAGGACGTGCTGAAATCTTTAAGCGTACCGGAAAAAATCATGCCGCTTTGAATCAGTTTGACGTTTAAGGGTACGCTGGAATAGCGCGTAACCTTTCGACTGGTATGCTGTAAGGCCCTTTCCGGGAGTTCCAGGCATATTCCCTTGTCGCTGATCGCACGCATCGTTGCCGGCACGTTGATGACCATTTCATCGGTGATCACATCGAAACCGTGAAAGCGAAAGGACCTGGATACGGCTTTCCATTCATTCGCATCAACCCATAAGCAGACGGCGTATCTGCCAAAACACGGTTGGGGTTGGGCGTTGACATGGACGATAACGTTGTCGGAAGGGTTTTTGAATAGAATTCGTACGGGTTTACTTTTGAAGTGAAAGTGATTCAGTTTGTTTACAAGTCTTTTCCTGGAAATCGTGCTTTCTTTTTTTTCAGGCGCTATATTTTCAAAATCATTACCTGCGCCGTCAACCAGCACAAGTTTTTTTGGAGAAGGGTCAATGCCATGCGGGATGGCTTTTTCCGGCTGTTTTTTATCGGATATATAGTCCATCGGTAAGGAAAAATTATCCTTTGTTGTTACCGGAAGCGGCTGTTAAGCCCGCCAGGGAAACCTGTCGGGCCGCAGGTGCCCGCAATTTGCTAACGGGAAAAAATGTTCCCTCCAACGTCATATAGCCTCGTTTTTTTCAGAGCGAAAAACGCAGAAACGTACTGAATAAGTAGTAAATTTTTAGTTCAATGTCAAGCGAAACCTTTTCTAAATCATCGTTTTGCTTAAAAAAAATGAAAAAAACTTGAATCTGATCGCTTAATAGTGGATACTTTTAACCACATCATGCTTGTTTTTTTAAGCTTAATTTGTCGCCATCAGGGTCCTTCCGGGTGACGAAAGCCTTGAAGCACTGTCATTCTTGCGTTTATAGGGTTTTGTATTTGGATCGGCAAAGCATTTGTTATGCCCCGACACCAGTGAAAGCAGTTATTCTCCCCACCTAATTTAATTGATGCCGGAGGCGAGATGCAGATTGCAACCACCCACAAAAGTACAGATTTTGACGGCCTGGCCTCCCTGGTCGCCGCAACCCTCATTCACCCCGGGGCGGTGCCCGTTCTCCCGAAGACTCACAATCCAAACATCAAGGGATTTCTTTCCATTCACAAAGACCTTTTCAACCTGAAAGCGGTTGAAGATATTGATTTGAGCACGGTCACCTCGCTCGTCGTGGTAGACACCAACCAATGGGAGCGGCTGGATCGGATGGAAGCTCTGAAAAACAACAACGGTCTTGATATTATTGTTTGGGATCATCATGAAAACGATTGCAATTTTTCAGCCGCCTGGAAATGCCAGGAGCCTGTCGGCGCTACGATTACCCTGATGTTAAGGCGCATTATGAAAGAAGGACTTCCGCTAACCCCCATTCAGGCGACCTTGTTTCTTTGCGGGCTTTACGAAGACACGGGAAGCCTCACTTTCCCTTCCACTACGCCGGAGGATGTCAGGGCGGCCGCCTTTTTGCTTGAAAGCAGCGCAGACCTTAGTATTCTGAGAACATTTTTACAGCCTGCATACGGTCAGAAACAAAAGGAAATCCTCTTTGAAATGTTAAAAACGGCTGACAGGGGCCTGATCAACAACCTTAAAACAAGCATTAACATCACGGAAATTGACGGCCATGTGAATAACCTCTCCCTTGTGGTTCACATGTACAGGGATATCCTGAATGTGGATGTGGCGTTCGGCATTTTTTCCAGTGCAGAAAATGATAAATGTATTATCATCGGCAGAAGCGGAACGTCCGATGTCAATATTGGTGCGGTCATGCGGAGCATGGGAGGGGGCGGCCATCCCGGTGCCGGCTCGGCAATGTTGAAAGCTGTCAACCCCTTGGCACTCAAGGAATGGATTGTTGAACTGCTGAAGGGAAACCAGGAAAGTTCCATAAGCATATTCGACCTGATGTCCTATCCGGTCAACTCCGTAACGTCTGACACGCCAATGAGCGACGTCTCCAGAATATTGGAAGAAAAGGGGTGTACCGGGCTGCCGGTAATTGACGACGGCAAGCTGGTG
>SKZX01000399.1 GCA_007127175.1 Desulfobacterales bacterium | reverse complement strand
GCCGGAGCAGACAAGTTCAGGGCAATATACCCCAACGTAGACTGGTCGCATCAGCTGGCTTACGCGGAAGAGATCGGGCTGGGGTCACGGGATTATGAACTGGTGAAAATCTGACGGCTTCGTAAAAAGCTCAATATCGGCGTTGCGAGCAATTTTTGAAGAATCTCACGTACGGATAAGTACGCTCAATTCTTCAAAAATTGCTCGCGCCTTGATCTTGAGCTTTTTACGAAGCCGTCTGAAAACGATTTGTTTATGGTTTTATCGAAATCGAAATCGAAATCGGTTTTTTAAAATCCTCAAATCCATAGACCATCATTCTGCACACGATCATCCCTGCCCGTTCATTTTTTTTCTTTCGATTGCGAAACCGATTTCGATTTCGATTTCGAAAGTTCCAGCAGGTTCTTTAATAGCCCAATATCTGCATTACACGCAGCGCAGAGATTGGGCTTTTTTTCATAGCCGTCAGGCAGCCGGCTCAAAATGATTGATCAGAAGGATGGACGGCTCGCTTTCAGGGGCGAATATCGCCTTAACCCGCATTCCCTCGGATATTTTATCCGGATCAACGCCTTCGATAATATGAACTATGGGGGTGTCCGCACCGTCAAGTTTTATCATCCCAAGCACATAGGGCGTTTTTCTCGGAAGGTGCTTGTCCTGCTGGCGGACCACGGTAAAATTGACCACCACGCCCGTGCTTTCAAGCGCCACCCATTTGTCCCGGATATCTTCCAGGCACCGTTCACATGTCTGGCGCGGCGGCAGGAAAACCTTTCCGCATTTGTCGCATCGAACCCCCATAATCCTTGCCTGATCCCGGAGCGTCGTCAGGAACGTGCTGCCAAGCCGGCCGGCAAAATATGTGTACGGCAGGGCAAGCTTTCCTTCGACCACATATGAATTCGAAAAATCGTCCTTTTGCATAGCCTCCCCTCCCTACTGGTCTATTTCAAAGTAGCGTATGTCGTTGATGCTGCCGGTCCTGTTCTCGGACCAGACCGGCCTGAGCCGGCTGCCATGCACGACTTTATCCCCCATGACGATGCCCATCTGGACGGCATCGAGCTGATCGGGACGGAGGAGATGCCAGAACACCTCATCCTTCCTGCAGCCGTCCAGGAGTATGCCGATGGCCCCGTAAGGGGTTTCCCGGGTTTCGCCGGTGAGGGGGTCGGGGCTCGCATAATAACAGTATTCGAGCATCCGCATTTCGCCGGAAGGGCCGATTTCGACCCATTCGTCATTTCTCACGCGGCAGGGGGCGCAGACTTCCCGGGGAGGGCTCTGCAGCCTCCCGCAGACCGGGCACTTGATGGCAAGGATCTTTTTTTCCTTAAGCCCCTTCAGAAACGTCCCCATGACAGGGCCCGTAGCAAACCGCTGGTTCACCGAGATGGTTCGCTTCAAAACCACAAGCTCCTGTTCCTGTTCGACTTCCTGGCCGGGCGGGACATACTTGGTAAACAGCTTCCCCGTTGCCGCAAACAGATTGAAATCCCCTTCCACCTTCAATTTCGCAGCGCCCAAAGCCGCCATGGCATCGATCTTCCCGATATTCAGGCCCACAAAAGTCCGCCCGTCGACTTTAACCAGCACATCGCAGCCGGACAGGTCCCCGCCCTCATCAAGGGTCATCTCCCCCTGCCGGACAGTCAGCTTCCATTTGCCTTCTTCCCCGATATCGTATCCGAAAACCGCATCGACACCTTCAGCCCCTTCCGGCCGGAACCGGGACTTCATTGTATTAAAAATGTCTGCTACGTCAACGCCGTAGTATTCAGCCATAATCCAGTTTCCTCCTACCAGTTCGTTTCTTTTTCGAGCATGGTCAGGACCGTCCACATGGTCCCGCCGAATGAAGAGGCCAGCCCGTGCTCAACGTTCCCCGGGACCTGGTGCTCACCCGCGTCCCCCCGAATCTGCTTGGCCGCTTCGGCCACCCGTATCATGGCCGTGGCGCCGATTGGGTTCGTCGAGATCACACCCCCGGAAGGATTGATGGGCATCTTGCCGTCGATCATGATCTCCCGGTTTTCGACCATCCGGATGTGCGCGTCCCCTTCAAGGAGAAAAAAATCCCTCAGCCAGTCCAGACCCCACCAGGCCGACGGGTCGTACATTTCAAACACGTCGAAATATTCCAGGGGATTGTCGATGCCATTTCGCTCATAGAGTTTCTCCGCTGCAAAACGGTGGGTGGTGTCAATGGGGTAATAGTTGTTGGCCAGGTTCAGGGTTTCTTCCCGGTGGACCGTGATGTGGTCCCGCACCCAGACCGGTTTTTCAGAAATTTTCCGCGCTTTTTTCTCTTCGGCGAAAATAATGGCGCACGCCCCGTCAGACTGCGAACACATGTGAATCAGCCTCAAATCGCCGATCAAAGGCGGCGAATGGGCCATCAGGTCGTCGATCTGGTCCCACTCCAAGTGAAAGGCGCGGTGCGCATTGGGGTTTTTACAGGCATGCTTGTCCATGATGATCCGGTATGTCATGGCAGCGCGCCGGGCCCGCTCTTCACCGAATTCCGCAATCACCTTGACCGCTGCCTGGGCGGTCAGGGCCCCGGACTGGAGCTTCCGCGCCCACAGCGGGTCCGCCATGTTGGTGATGCCCCCCGTGGTGTGCCCTTCCTGGAGCTTCTGAAAACCGACGGCCATGACGACATCATACATGCCAGAGGCCACAAGGTTGTCTGCCCCGGATACCAAGGTGCCCCCCGTGGTTCCCCCGGTGGTCAGGCGAAAGGCGGATTTCCCGTATGCCCCGGTTCCCAGGGTGTGCCACATGTCCGGCTGGTGAACCATTTCAAACAGCTCCATGTTTCCGTGGACCACGCAGTCGATATCATCGATTCCAAGCCCTGCGTCATCGAGCGCCTGGCGAACCGCTTCATGGATCATTTCCGGCTGGTTCACATCCTCCCGGTGGCTGGAAAACTTTGTTTCACCAATACCCACGATCCCCACATGTCGATTTTTATTTTTATATCCCATAGCTTCCCCCCTATTTCTCGAACACAAGAACAGCGTGGTGTTGACCGGCAGCCCCGGTGCTTCCATGCGCCAGCCCGCTCCGGGCATTATCCACCTGCCGGTCCCCGGCTTCCTCAAGAAGCGCGCAGCACGAACGATCCTCGAGCAGGGGCTC
>SKZX01000111.1 GCA_007127175.1 Desulfobacterales bacterium | reverse complement strand
TGCTCACGGCGGCGTCGATCAGCACAGCGGCCAGGATGACCCAGGCAACCGGGTTGAGGTCCATTATTCCCCTGCTTTCTTGAAGTTCAGATAAATGCGGTGTTTCTGAACGACCCTATGGATTCAAACAGGATGGGGTATGGCACGAATCCCAAAGCATGTCAATTTGAAAAAAGGCTTTAACCCCCCAAGCGCCTTGCCCATCCTGCTATTGACAAAAACAAAAAAAAGCGGTAGGAAAATAATTGGTTATCCGTTGCACCCCGTCAGGGCGTGCAGACATGAATGCCAAATCATACCCAATTCGTTCCGTTCATCCAAAACACAGGGGCCGATCATGAAACAAAAAGCATTCCAGGGGATCACATATTTTCTGCTCTTTATCGCCGCAACTTTTTTCCACCCCGCGGCCAGCAACGCCGATATCGAGCAGCATATCATCGAAACCGCTACCGGCTTTTATTATGTCGTACAAAAAGGCGACACCCTGTGGGATCTTTCCGAAAAATTTTCCGATTCCCCGTGGCTGTGGCCGGACCTTTGGCAGCACAACCCGGATATTCCCAACCCTCACCTGATCTACCCCGGCCAGAGAATCCGGATTTATGCAAAGACATGGGAAGACATCAAGGACCTGCCCGTTGATGTCGCCCTGGCCGAACCGGAACGGTTCTTCCGGTATGCGCCGATCAACGGCGTGGGATTCATCCGGGAAACTCAGGCGGAAAATTTCGGGTCCATCATCAAGGTGAAAGAGGACAAACGGCTTATTTCTACCGGGGACAGGATATTCATCAACCCCGCGGGCAACGCCGGGCAATTGATTGAAGGGGGCGTTTATGCCATCTACAGGACCAGCGGACCTGTCAACGATCCCATCACAAACGAATACATCGGCATCCAGCACACCATTGCCGGTTTTGCGGAAGTCGTCCAGGTGGAAGACGCTTTTGCCGTGGCCGCGATTATTGAATCTTATCGCGACATCCGGGAAGGCGACGTCATCATGCCCTTTGAGCCGCGTTCCGACCAACTCCGGCTGCGCGACCCCGTTCCGGGCCTCAGGGGCCGGTTGATCAAGGCCGAGGACGGCCGGGCGCTCATCGGCGAGCACATGGTGGCCTTCATGGACAAGGGCAGCAATGACAGGGTCGAAACAGGCCAGCTATACACCCTTTACTACCAGGAAACCGCCGCTGTCGGCAGAAAAGGGCTGGACCGGATGCTGCTCACCGAGGAAACGATGGGCGAGATGCTCGTCCTTCACACAGAAGCCACCACCTCAACGGTGCTGATCACCAATTCCCTTGACAAAATTCCCGATGGCACGGCGTTCAAGGCGAATGAATAAGATCTCAGCAGGATCAGGGTTTTACAAAGTGGAGTAATTTATGAACAGGGAATTTTATGTCATCATCGAAAAAGACGAGGACGGCTTATTTGTCGGCGAAGTCCCCGCCTTGAAAGGCTGCTACTCTCAGGGGAAAACAGTTGAAGAACTGCTCAAGAATATCCGGGAAGTCATTGAATTGTGCATTGAAGATGAGCCAATTATACAGAACGAATTTATCGGCGTCCAGAAAGTGAGCCTTGATAATGAGCAAGCCAGCCTTTAAGGCTGATGATATTATAAAAGCATTAAAAAATAATGGATTTGTTATTGTTCGCCAAAAAGGAAGCCACATCCGGCTTCGCCACAAAGACGGGCGAACCACTACAGTACCGATTCACAGCGGTCAGGATATGGGAAAAGGTCTCTTAAAAAACTTTTATTCGCCCACTTCTTCCAGGCAAAGCTGGTAAAGCTCAGCGCTCACACGGAATTTGGCCAATTCCTGAAGATTATCCAGTTCATGTTTAAGGTTCTTAAGTTTACCGGCGCGCTTAGCCCAAATCAGCAAACCAATCGTCCCCAACACCTGGATACCAAGACCTTTCGCAACATCACGCGCATCTCTTTCGTCAATAAGGATCACTTGGGCATTTGTTTCTCTTGCGAGTCCTATAGCTTCTGCTTCCCCCTCGTCAATCCCCATCGTAAGATATTGAACAAACCTGGAATCTTCAACCTGGCGAACGGTGATCCAATCAGCTGAGGCCACTTCTTTAGCGCCTGGACGCTCTTTGCCCTGCTCTACAACTTCTTTCCAAACAGCCGAGGGAATCAGTATTCCATCGGGGAATCGATCCCGAATAATTCCTATTCGGCCAATTGTACTCAAACTGATAAGCACCGAGGCATCCGCTATGACAATCACTCCAACCCCTCTAATGTTTCAAGGTCATCTTTTAATTCATCCACATCGTAACGGCGCGTGATGCCCTCATTGCCAAGAATATCATGAAACGCCCAGCGGGTCAGGCCAGCAAGCTGTCTCGCCTTGCCAAAGCTTAAAAGTCCTTTGCTGTACAAGCGTATGGCCAACTCACGGTTCAGCCGGGACGGGATTTCATCAGCAGGCAGCTTGAGGGCTTTAATGCACTCTTCAGGAAGATTGATAGAAACGGGTTGCATAAAATATTCTCCCAATATTTTATATTTTACGTACACACTCGATATATATTTAAATATGAGCCACACACGACGGTTTTGTCAAATCACTCCTGCTCCCAGGTCACCCTGAGCACTTCCTCCACCGTCGTGATGCCGGCCAGCAGCTTGCGGATGGCATTTTCCCGCAGGGTCACCATGTTTTCTTCCAGGGCCACGGCCCGGACCCTGGCCAGGTCCGTGCTGGCCGTGGTGATTTCCCGCATGCCCTGGGAATACGGCATCACCTCGAACACGGACGTCCTTCCGTAATACCCCGTCCCCCGGCACTTGATGCACCCTTTGCCCCGGTACAGGGTCACGCTGCCGGTCTTCCCCGGGTCAAGCCCCTTGAGCACAAGCTCCCCGGCATCGGTTTCATAGGATTCGATGCACTTGGTGCAGATCTTTCGCACCAGCCGCTGTGAAATCACCCCGGTCAGCACCGCCTGGATCAAAAAATGCGGAATGCCGATATCCAGAAGCCGTATGATGGCCGAAGGCGCATCGTTGGTATGCAGGGTGGACAGCACCAGGTGGCCCGTCAAGGCCGCCTGCACGGCGTTTTCAGCGGTATCCAGGTCCCTCAGCTCCCCCACCATGATAATGTCCGGGTCTTGGCGCAGGAT